>DASXIL010000805.1:0-4331 GCA_036497985.1 Candidatus Angelobacter sp.
TGGGCAAAGGCACTGGAGAAGCTGTGCGACGGCAAAGAGCACGATTCTGGCAAAAGCAACCCGACATGCGACGATCTCTCGATCGCAATCACTAAGTCTGCTCTTTCCAACATATCCGGTGAAAAAAGTATCGACGAGGACATTCAAGAAGAGGAAATCCAAATAACGCGCTGGAGCCTCGACGCAACCTCCTTCGGCGCCTATTCGGTAGCGGAGCCTAAACAATGGTACCAGCGAGAAAAACTGGCTGAACCGGTGATGGACACAAAGGGAACAAAGCGGCTGTTTTTTGCCGGAGAAGGGACCGCACGCGCGATCTATAACGGTTCTTATCCTGGCGCATACGAATCAGGCTTGAAGGCAGCTAGAGATATTCATGCCACAATGCTTGAAGAGAAGGCGAGAAAGGACGGAAGGTTTTAAAGCCCCTTGGAATGGCTTTCGATCTTGTCCAAATACGCCAGCAGGCAGAAAAAAAAGAGGACGAAAATTTCAGGTTTCGCCGGTTCCTGAAGACCAAATGCCATCCGGACCCGGAGGAAATTGACAGCCGAGTCTTTGCTGCCACCCGTCGCGTATAGGCCGGGATCGACTGCACTAAGTGCGCTAACTGCTGCCGGGAAGTGCACCCGACTTTCAGCGAAGAGGAGGTCGACCGGCTGGCGGGCCGTCTAGCAATGTCAAGGGAACAGCTCATCGAAAATGTACCTGAAGCGTTCAGAACCTGGCGATGACAACCCATGGACGACCTGCACGACTCCATGTCCTTTCTTGAAAGACAATCTTTGCAGCGTGTATGAGGACCGTCCTGCCGATTGCAGCGGATATCCATATCTGTACAAGCCGGATTTCGTGTCCCGCACCCTGGGAATGATTGGACGGACGTTTACTTGTCCAATTGTTTATGAGGTCATGGAAGAGCTGAAAAAATCCACAGGATTTCGGCGGCGCTGATTGTTAGTCCTGAAATGATTCGCGATTCAAAGTCAACCTAAGTTCTAAACTCGTCTCTCCAGGCGCACCACAAATCACCTACCGTCGAGCGCCTTGAGCGCCAGCCCCCGAACGACTGAAGTGAATTCGTTCCCTGCGCGAATGCGCTGTGCACCGAAACGTACCTCAAAGATCCTTCTGACGGCCGGAACAAATGAAGAACCTCCTGTAAGAAAAACCATATCTATGTCTTTCGGTTTCACCGCGGCCGAATCAAGAAGAGAATCCACGCATCCAGCAATCAACTTAAGCTCTTCGGAAATCCAGTTTTCAAAGGAGGTCCGCTTTACGGTTGCGTCAAGATCAATGAATCCGTCTGAAAAGCGGAATGTGGACACGTCGTTGGCTGACAAATCCGACTTGGTCTTTTGCACAGAGCGGTGCAACTGATATCCAAGGTCTTCTTTGATGAGATGCATCAAGGCGGCAATCTTTCCCGGCTCAAGCGCCTGTGCATGCGTGCTTTTCAGCATGTCCATCACGTCCTTGGTCCTCAGCAGAGACAAATGATGCCAGCGTTCCAGCTTTGCGTACACCCAGCCCGCAACCGGCAAAATCTTATGCATGGACCTTATGTGGCTCCCTGCACCCAGAGCAGGTGACACCAGATGTTTAATGATCTTTGCGTCAAAAGCGTCGCCCGCCAGGCCCAAGCCTGCATTGCCCAGCAAGTCCGCGGGGCTTCTGCCCCTTTTGCGAATGGAGGAACCAACGCGGACCAGGGAAAAATCGCTGGTGCCGCCACCGAAATCGCCAATGAGAATAAGCTCATCGTGATCGAGCGTGGATTCATAGTAGTGCGCGGCGGCAACGGGCTCCAGTTCGAATTCCACCGATTCATATCCAGCGAGTTCAAACGCCAACTTGAGGCGGCCCTCGGCGTAACTGTCATCGGCTTCAGTTTCCGCTCCAACGAAATGTACGGGCCGTCCGACCACGGCAGATCGAATCGGAGCGCCAAACTGAAGTTCAGCTTTTTCGCGGAGATCGCGCAAAATGCGGGCGATAAGGTCTTCAAGCGTCACGCGACGCCCAAAGACCTCAGTACCCTGAAGCGTGCGGCTGCTGAGGAAAGATTTAAGCGACTGAATCAGCCGCCCCTTGGTTTCTGCGACCAGATATCGCTCAATGCCTTCAGGCCCCGTCCAGGATTTTGTGACCTTGGCTCCCCTTTCTCGTTCCTGCTCAAGGTACAGGAGCGAGCGATAGGCATCGGTTATGCCGCCCGCTTGGGGGAAGTGCGCAAGCTCTACATTGCCTGACTTGAAAGCATGGGCAATGGAGCTATTCGTAGTCCCAAAATCAATACCGATTGCGCTTGTGGGCATTTATCCAGTTTAGTGAAAGCTGCGTTGTAAAACAGAAAGGCCGCTGGAGAGCTATAGCTCTCGCACACCGTGGCTGCGGACCATGAAATATCCCGCCACTACAACCAGCAGAATACCGTTGCAGACGAGTACTACGGGAGCGCCGAATTTGCTGGCAAAGTATCCGCTCACCAGGCTTCCCAGAGGCATGCCGCCACGGAAGGCCAGTATATATATGCTCATCACCCGCCCACGCAGCTCATTGGGCACAACCATCTGCACCAGCGACGTAACGGTGGCGAACACGATAATCAGAGCCGCTCCGGTAAAGAAGAGAAGAACATCGCTTAGCCATAGGATGTGGGAGAGCGCGAACATGGCAATCGACAGGCCGCAAAGGGCCTGAACGATCAGGGCCGTGCGTCCCATCCGCTTGTACGTTCCCATCCAGGCCACAACAATTGCCCCAACGACCGAGCCCGAACCTGAGAACGCCATCAGCCGCGTGTATTCACCCACGCCCTGATGAAATACCTGTTTTGCAAACAGCGGCAGGAAGGTCAATACGGCGAACGCAAGAAACGTTGTAGTGAAAGCAAGGATGGTAAGCGCCAGCAAGCTGCCCTGGTGCCTGACGTACGACAATCCGCCGCGTAACTCTTCATGAATCCGCCGCGGCGCCGCGGGCGGCGTATGTCTTACGTGCAGCATCATCAATGCGATGATCACGACCACGAACGACAGTCCGTTGAGCGAAAAACAGGAGGTCATTCCAAATAATGCCAGCGCGCCGCCGGCCAACAGCGGTCCCACAACGCGGGCCAGATTAAATTGGATAGAGTTGAGAGCGATTGCGTTTGGCAGATCGTTCTTCTCGACCAACGTGGGAACCAAAGCCTGGGATGCCGGGCCACCGAAAGCCTGGGCCGAGCCGGTAATAAACGACAACACCATAATCGGCCAAACGTGCCGCAAGCCTAAGAAAACCAGAGCGGCCAGCGTGAATGCAGTCGTCATTTGAATGTACTGCGACACCAGCAGAGTCCGGCGACGATCAAACCGGTCCGCCAACACTCCCCCGATGAGGGAGAAAAGCATGATAGGCAGCTGCTGCAGAAAGGCGTCGAGCCCCAGGTAAAACGCCGAACCGGTCAAAGAAAGGACCAGCCAGTTCTCGGCGACGTTTTGCATCCATGTGCCGATACTGGACGTACACGACCCGAGCCAGAGAATCCGGAAATCACGGTATCGAAACGCCGCCAGTGTCCGGCGGACAGCGTTTGCCCCGGTCAAAGTTGCTGCCGCGGCAACGGACGCTGGTTTAGCTTGTGTGGGGCTATCCAAAGGTAATCTGGCTTCACTCAAGAAATCACGTAGAGTTTGAGCCTACCACACCACGGCCCTCAATTGTTTTTATCGGCACGTGACGACAAAATTTCAATGCGCCTTTTCCGCGATCAGCAGCAGCGCTCCAATTCTTTTGAAATCGCGCAATTCCTCGGCATTCTTGAACCATTTTCCGGAATATGTCTCAGGCGTGGGACTGTGGTCGGGAATGCGCCGAGCTTCCACGTTCTTAAAGCCATGTTTTTCCAGCAGCGCCTTATATTCCGCCTCTGAGAGTGCCTGTACCGGGACCTTCAGTTCTGTAACCCAGCGGAGTGAATAGTGATTGTCCTTATAGAGGTTGATCAGGATGAACAACTTTGCGCCGGGCGACATGACGCGGCGCAGTTCGTCCAGCGCTTTACCTTGATCGGCATAGTAATAAAACGATTCCACGGAGAGCACTTTGTTAAAAGCGTTGTCGGCCTCGGGAATATTTTCCGCTGATCCCCAGGCATAGCGGACGTTCCTGAATGCGGATGAAGAGCGCTCGGCGCGGCGCAGCATCTCATCGGCCACGTCCAGGCCAACAACTTCACCGGCAGTCGCGATGCGGGCCATGCGACGTGAAGCCCATCCCGTACCGCAACCCAGATCAAGTATGCGGTCACCGGGCTGGATATCCATCAGCGCCAGCGTTTGTTC
>DASXIL010000806.1:0-3499 GCA_036497985.1 Candidatus Angelobacter sp.
TTAGACGCACAAACCAAGGACAGCGTTATCCACCAGAGCTGGCCGGTGATTCCGCACCGACCGGGTTGTCGTCCGGCTTCTCAACATGTCCTAAAAGTTCTGAAATCAGCACGCCGCCCAAAATCAACAATGCTCCCGCACCGGCCCGAAGCCCAAGCCGCTCATGTAGATAGATAAAAGACGTTAGCCAGGCAAAGACCGGCTCGGTGGTGAAGATCAGAGCGGTATGGGTGGCAGGGGTAAATTGCTGCGCCCAGGATTGGACGCTGAAAGCCACCGCCGTGCACAGGGTTCCGGTAATCAAGATTGCCGCGATCACCGTGGGGGTGGCGCGGAAATAAGGATGCTCCAGCAAGGGCGTGCTCATCGTCATCAAAATAGCGGCTGTGCCCACTTGCAGGAATGCAACCTGTTCAAAAGGGAAGCGCTGGCTGGCGCGTCCAACAAAAATCACGTGGAAGGTAAAGCAAATGGCGCAGCCGATGGTGAGAAGGTCCCCCAGATTCACATTCGCGAAGTCGGCAAGCCCGGCGCTACCGCCCGGAACTGTCATTAAAAACAGTCCGGCCAAAGCGAGCACAATGCCCACCACACGCCACAGATGGATGCGCACATGCCAGATTGCCACCAGCACGACCGGCACCAGCACCGATGATGTGCCGGTAAGAAACGCCGATTTTGACGGCGTGGTCAGCTTCAGACCGCTGGTCTGGAACGCATAGCCAAGATAAAGAAAGATTCCAGCCACCACGCCGGCAATGAGCGCAGGTTTGGTCAGCACAGCAATTTTTTTACGATAAAAAATCGCCAGCAGCACCGCCGCTAGCACCATCCGAGCGGAGTTCAGCACCAGCGGAGAAGCATCATTGAGCGCTTCTTTCACCAGCACAAAAGTGCTTCCACATATGAAAGCGATCATTACCAGCAGCAGATGTGCTTTGAGTGAGCGGGATGTTGTAATCAGGTTGCTGATTCCTCTTCTGCTTTGCGAACCTCGGCCTGGGTATGCCGGGGAAATTCAAACACGCACTCGCGCGGCTTCTTGTCCAGTCGTAAACCCTGGTATATGGGCGCTCTCATTTTAATTCCGCCGCGCTCACCTTCATGCGTCCATTCAGAGAATTTGATTTCCGCCACCAGTTCCGGCTTGACCCAGTGCGGCCGGCGCGTACTTTCAATCTTTTCGCCAAAGGGATTCTTGTCTGTCTCCAATGCGTGCAGCTTTTTCCAAAGCGCCGCATGCGTCGATCCGGTAAAGCCACTGCCGGCGTTGCCAACGTGTACCAACTTGCCGTTTTCGTCATACAGTCCCAAAACAATAGACCCAAAATTCTCCCGCGACCCTTTGGGATCGGTGTATCCCGCAATCACGCACTCCTGCCGCCGGGTGATCTTGATCTTCAGCCACTCGCGCGATCGCTTCTGCACATACGCACCTGTGCGCAGCTTGGCCACGATTCCTTCCAGACCTTTATCGCGCGCCACGGCAAAGAGAGCCTTGCCTTGCTCGGCATAGTGGTCCGAGTAACGAAGAAAACCTTTGTCCGCAGGGATAGCCTGCTGGAGAAGTGCTTTGCGCTGCTCCAGTGGCGACGCCATCAGGTTATGTCCGTTGAGATAGAGCAGATCAAAAGCGTAATAAATGATTGGCAGGGAGCGGTTCCGCGGACCACGCGCGCCCGGGCTGGTCATCCCGGTGCGCTGCTGCATCAGGCTGAACGATGGGCGGCCTTCTTCATCCAGCGCAACTACTTCACCATCAAGGATGGCGTTCTCCACCGGCAGGTCCTGCATTGCCTGTGCGATCTCAGGAAATTCACTGGTCAACTCATTCTGGTTGCGTGAAATCAGCTGCGCCCGGCCATTACTGACGAACGCCACCGCGCGATAGCCATCCCACTTGACCTCATAAAGCCACTGCGGATCGTCAAACGGCTCTTCCACCAGGGTGGCCAGCATGGGATGAATTTCCCGCGGCATGGCGGCGCGGCGTGCGTTGGCAGTTTGCGCCAACAGTTCCTCTAGGTTTTCTGCGACGACTCTTTCAGGCTGCGTGCTGCTCACGCCGCTCTGCGCGTCTTTTTTTTTACGCTGGCTTTCTTCCTAGTCCTAGGGGATGAATTGCGCTTCTTGCGGACCGCGCCGGACTTGCTTACGTTGACTTCAGGGGTTTGCTTTTGGGTTTTCCGATTGCCCGATTGCCCGATCTCCCGATTACCCGATGATTGCAGCCATTTCGCACTTTTGCGGACAGCAGCCTTGCGGTTGCTTTGCCATTCGTCGGAGCCTTCATCGCCGGCGATTTCGTTCAGGTTGCGCTGGGTCAGCACGGAATAATCGAGCTTGTCGATATTGAAACCCGGCTTTGTCGCCTCATCTTTCTTCTTGATCAACAGCCACTCCGTGCCTTTTGATCCCGGCCTGCGCGAACGCATCTTGGCCAGCACAAATTCGCCTTTCAGCTTTTCGCCGTTGAGCTGAAACTTCAAGTCGCCCTTGTTGAGCATCGCGTGCTCATCGCCCAGCGGTTGCCATGTGCCGGTGTCCCACACCATCACCGTGCCCGCGCCGTAATTGCCTTCAGGGATCTTGCCTTCAAAATGGAAATATGAAACCGGATGGTCTTCCACCTGCATCGCCAGGCGCTTGTCGCCGGGATCAAGCGACGGCCCCTTGGGAACGGCCCATGATTTCAACACGCCATCCATTTCCAGCCGGAAGTCATAATGCAAATGCGAGGCACGATGCTTCTGCACCACAAAGCGGTGCTGCTCGCCGCGATCCACTTTGCCTTCGGGTTCGGGCGTCTCATTAAACCGGCGCTTCTTGTTGTATTGCTCTAAAGCCATAAAACTTTTGATGCAGCTGTAAAGTCGCGTTCTGGCTAACCCTGAATCTCTGTGAAACAATTGCGTTTCTAATTGTATGGGAGAAAAGCATGGCAAAAATTGCCGCTGAGAAGCCGTTCAGCCAGGCCGTGAAAGAACGGCGCGCCACGCCCAGCTTTGAAGATGTTCCAATTCATACCGCAGACCTTGAAAAGATCATCCGTGCTGGACTGGAAGCGCCCAGCGGTTACAACCTGCAACCGTGGCGCTTTGTAGTGGTGCGCGATCGCGAGCAGAAAAAAAAACTGCGGCAGGCTGCGTTCGGACAGGGGAAGATCGAAGAGGCCAGCGCCGTGATTGTCGCTTGCGGCGATCCGCTGGGATGGAAAGATGGCGACCTGGAAGAAATGCTGCGCATCAGCGCGGAACACGGCTTCAATGATCCTGCAGAGCAGGAGAAGATCCGCAAGACCGTCAGCGGTTTTTTGGGTAGTCCTGCCGGAAAGGCCGCCGGCATTGAGCCCAGCTTTGATCTCTGGGCCAACCGCCAGACGATGATCGCCTTTACCACTATGATGTGGGCCGCCGAGACAATGGGCTATGACACCGCTCCTATGGAAGGCTTTATGGAAGACCAGGTCAAAGGCCTGCTGAAAATTCCGGAGCGTGTC
>DASXIL010000807.1:0-3640 GCA_036497985.1 Candidatus Angelobacter sp.
AACTTGATGTCGTGCTTGCGCAGGTCAATGCCAATGGCCGCCAGCGACTCCAGATATAGCTCCTGCACGTTTTCCGGCGGCGGCTTCAAAATCACCTGAAGCTGCATGTGCTTATAAAGACGGTTGGGATTGTCGCCGTAGCGTCCGTCGGCCGGGCGGCGCGAAGGTTGAACGTACGCCACCTTGTACGGCTTGGGCCCCAGCACGCGCAGAAAAGTTTCCGGAGCCATCGTCCCGGCCCCGACCTCGATGTCATACGGCTGCTGCAAAACGCAGCCGCGCTCCGCCCAGAAATTCTGCAGGCTGAGGATAAGTTCCTGATATGTAGAGGCGATTGGCATGAGTAACGAAACTATTAATTTAACAGATCACTCAGAACATTCTCTCCTGTTGTCAGAGCTGCCGTTCTCTCTCCCAGTATTCCGCGAGCCAGACCTGCTGTAACATTGGGACTTGCCTTTCACGCTTGCTCATCCTGCTGCGGTTCTGCCTTTGCGGAAATATCTGGTGCTTTCGGCCCTGGTGGTCGGAAGTCTGGCCCCTGATTTTCGCTACTTTCTCAACCTTGCGCCCCGCGGCCACTTCGGCCACAGCTTCAAAGGGATTTTTATTTTCTGTCTTCCCGTAGGCCTGGCTGTGCTCTGGATTTTTCAACAGATAATGAAGCTGCCGGTGATCGCTTTGGCTCCACGGTCGCATCAGCAACGTCTGGCCGCGCTGGCAAAGCCGTTCTCCTGGAGCGGTGCAGCGAGGTTCGCGCTGATCGTCGGATCACTGCTGCTGGGCGCCGTCTCTCATCTCGCGTGGGACGCATTCACGCACGACAGTGGCCTGGTCGTTCGCAATGTCCCCGACATGCGCGTTCCGCTTGAAGAATTTGGCACCCACCGGCCTCTTTACAACGTGCTGCAGCACGGAAGCTCGATTCTGGGTTTGGCTATTCTCGTCTTTTGGTATTGGCGATGGTTCAAGCGTACGCCGCCGCAGCCCGTTCCGCTGTACCTACAGATGAATGCCCGAACAAAAGGGTGGCTGGCAGGTTCGATTCTGGCCCTGGCAAGCTGTTTTGCAGCTGTTTATGCTTACTTCTACTCGTACCATCTGGCATCGTTCGGCCTGTTTGTTGGAGCGTTTGTCGTTACCTTTATGTCGTTGATCTACATCGCAACACTTGGCTTCAGTCTCTGGTGGCATCTAACCCCAACTCACTCGACTACCAGTCATTAAATTCAGGTCGATGATCCGGATCAGGATGCGCCCAACTTTTCCCGTGCCGCTGCCGGAGTTCTTTCTGTTCCGATGCCAGCAACTTCCAGTTATGAATCGTATCCATCTGCTGCACCACGCGCACAAAAGGTGTTGGCTGGCCTTTGCTCACATCCTGGCGGACTTCACTCACCTCAGCCAATCCGCCGCGGAAATCGTCACGTCCATGGCCAAGATAGAGTTCCGTCCCGATATAGATGACGTCGCCTGACCGCAACTCCGGCACGCGCCCCGCATCGCATTCGGCCTGGATCTCGCGGAAGCGGGCTTCGCTGGCGCGAGCTTCAGCGTCCGTTGCGAAGGTTCGGCCAGTTTCGGCGCATTGGTACGTCTCGCTCATATTTTTATGCGTAGACACTCAACATTCAGCCAGATTTTTACCGCAAAGGACGCGGAGGACGCAAAGGAAAAGGAGGCTCTGATTCCTGGTTTCTTGCGACCTTTGCGTCCTTTGCGGTTAAATTCCCCGGCTGAATGCTGACTGCTGATTGCTAACTGCTAAATTTTCTCCAGCATCGCCGCCGTGACCAGCTTCTTTTCAATATGCCGCTCAATGCGCTGGGCCAGAAAGCGACGAAGGTCAGCCCCACGGCTGCGCTTCCAGGGATCGCCTTTGAGCCGGTTCAGCGGAGCGCGAAACATCTCTGTAGCCTGGGCACGCGAATCGGCGGAAATTTCCGTGCTCGCCAGTCGTTTATCGTTAACGCATAGCAGCCCATCGGCCAGCGGATGGAAGTATGCCTTGCTTCCGTTCAGCACTGCTCCACACATCACGCAGGCATGGAGATCAGGCAACAGTCCGATGAGACGGACAATCCAGAGATCAAAATACGTGAGCGGCATCCAGATGGAATCGGCTTTCAGATGATGGACCACAGCCAGCGTGAGCCGAAAGATATCATCGCTTGGCTCGCGGTCGGGCATCAACTGATCGATCACCTCCGCCACGTAGCTCAACGCCACCAATCGCGGATACGTGACCTCGGTGGCCAGGGGCGAAGAAATAATGTCACATGAATCCAGCCGCACCAGCTCCTGCTTTTCCTTTTCCTCCCAATGCGCGGTCACATGGGTCAGCGGCTCCAGCGCACCGCCAAAGCGCCGCTTTGACCGTTTGGCTGCCTTGGCCACACCCCGGATCTTCCCTTCTGTGCGGGTGAAGAACGTCACCAGCAAGTCCGCTTCATGAAACGGATATGTGCGTAGAATCAGGGCTTCAGATTGCCGGGGCATGGGTGTTTAAAAACCATTCACCACAAAGGAACACAGAGGTGGTGATTATAAATCGGGAAACTTTGTAGCGCCCTCATGCCCTTTGTTGGGGCTGGGCATGAGTTTAGAGCCATTCACCACAAAAGACACGAAGAACACGTAAGGTGGTGGATCATTAAAACCTTTGTGAACCTTCGTGTCCTTCGTGGTTACGGTTTTCCACCGATTCGGGCAAATGAAAAACGCGCAGCATAGGCGCTGCGCGTTGGGAAACTCTGGTTCAGCTGTTACCGGCCAAAATACTTGGCGTTCTTCTCCGTGTATTCTTTCCATTTTTCCGGCAGATCGTCCAGGGCAAAAATGGCGGATACCGGGCAGACCGGCACGCACGCGCCACAATCAATGCATTCCACCGGATCAATGAACAACATGTCGGTGCCTTCGAACTGCGGTTCGTCTTTTTTAGGATGGATACAATCCACCGGACATGCATCTACGCAGGCCGCGTCCTTGGTCCCGATGCAAGGCTCTGCAATCACATATGCCATAAAAGTAAAGGTCTCCGTATCTCAATGAGCTGTGGGTCAACCTTAGATTTTAACAGCTATTGTGAAGCGCGCAAATTTTTCTGCCGAACCGTGGCCCGCCGCGTTGAAACGCGCGTTCGCTCACTCGAGTGGGCAACGCCGTTGCACGACTTTCAATCTAGAGATCGCCGTAGCGTATTCCCGCCATCGCTTCGCATTTCGAGTTTCCCAAAGTGGGAACCAGCCGCGCTCGCGGGGTTGGAATATCAGCTTGAGCATGTGAAATGAGGGCTAGAATTCAATTCAGGAGCCGGAAGTTCGGCCTTCCTTCGAGCCAAACGCCGGTTCCTTTGAAAGGAGATCGCATGTTTTCACGCTCGATTCTAAAGATGTTCCTTTGTGCCACCATTCTGCTGGCGGCAGTGACCAGCGCAACCGCGGCTGCCCCTGCCAGTGAAGAGGCGCAGAGTTCAGTCGGATCGATTCACACCTACCTAATGCCGGACCTCTCACTGAAGAGTGCTTTCGCCGTGCCGACACTGCCGTCGGGAGCGGGGTTCCGCAAGACCTGCAGATGCAGCTGTGGCACTGGTTCGTGTGCGACTGATGCGGACTGCGGAGGCGGTGTTGGCAGT
>DASXIL010000808.1:0-5770 GCA_036497985.1 Candidatus Angelobacter sp.
CAGACGAGTCACTTCTTGTTCAGCGATTTGCATCTCTGCCCAGACCCTCGCCAGCAAGTCCGTATCCGTAATATCGCTCGGGTTCCACACGTGCGCAACAGATTTCAGCAAACCACGATACAGCTTTTTACCCAGCGGTTCAGCCATTGCTTCGATTTGCTGGATCAATTTGAACGCATTTCCTTGAACGTTGTGCTCCTGACGGTCGGGCATCGCTGATTTGCGTCGAGGCGTAGGTTTCGCTTCGCGGTCTTTACTGACTGCCTGGGGGCGCATGCCTTGATTCCAGCCTTCAGGCGTTGCCCATCCAGCAAGCTGTGGCTTTTCCAAAAGCTGCTGCCGGTCATTCAAGTCAACCCATGTCTCAGTGAAGTAATACAAATATCTGCCAAGCCCAAAGCATGCACAGGCCCGCTTGAATGCCTGGGCTTCAGCGCTGGTTCCGGCGTGGTCGTCGTCGATCCATTCTTCTCCAGTGGCTGAATGTGAACCAATGCCATGGATCGTCAGATCGCAGGTGACAAACACTTTTGCCACCAGCTTTTTGTCATCGTCTCTTTCAAAGCTTGCGCTTGTTGTAACCGTATATTTTCGCGTCCACCCAGCTGGAGTAAAAATTTCGTTGAGCCGGTCAATATAAGCTCGCTGGTCAGCATAAGGCATGATCAGGCCGCGACGGCCATGCTGGCCGGTGGCCATTACCCTCCATTCCACTTGCGCCGGGTGAAAAGGCACTTCCAGTTTAGCAACCAGCTTTCTCACGTCCGCAAGATCAATGGAGAGTGCCGCACCCCGCTGACGGCCCGATAAGGTTTCATATGTGCCGTCGCTTCGAACGCTTTCAGAGTTCTTTTTTGTCATAGTCATAAAATTCCTCTCTGCCGATCTCCTCTTCCTGCCAACCCGCAAATGGTTCGTCCTTTTATTCAGTGTCCGCTATGCAGGGCTTCTGGTGGAGCAGTTAAATTTGAATGTTGCAGTTTTCACCAGGGTCAAGGCTGGTCTCTTGACCCATGGGCGCGCTGGCGCCGGCGGCTTGCGCTGGGCCATGCTTTGTTTGATGCAGTCCAGAAGCGAAACCTCATGATAGGGATTCTCAACCATATCTCGCAGGCATTCAGCAATGGTTCTTCCATTCATGTCCGGTTCAGTAGAAAGGCCATAGATGATACAGTCGCGCAGCTTTCCCTGGATCGCGCGCAGTTGTCTGCCGGCCCCTGTGCAATGGGTCCCTAATGATTTCGCAATTTCACGCAATGAAAAATTGGCTTCATAACGCATGAGAAGCAGGAGCCGCTCATCTGCGGTCAATTTGTTGCATGCTGCGGCCAGGGCATTCGCCAGATGCTCTCGATACTGGTGTGCAATGATCTTCTGCTCAATTTGTTTCAGCTCTGGGATGACCATACTGTCTTCTCCTTATTTTTAAAAACGATGGGACGAAGATATTAAGAATTTTTATTCGTTATATATTCGTCATAATAGCACCGGAGCAAGCCTTGGAAACAAAAATTCAGGAGTTAAGGCGAGGGTTAAGAGCAAATAATATGAGATGAATAGTGGAGCTGCTTCTTCTGCTTGTGCGGATTCTTCTAACAGTCAAATCCAGCTGATACATTGCTAGCATTTGAGGGCGAAACAGTTTAAAAACTTTTCCGATTATGATTCCAGCTATCATCGGAGACAATAACTTTTTCCGGCTTTTGAGCGCGTAAGCTGACGACCAAAATGGAATCAGAATGAAGTCGAAAGGTCCTCAGCCAAGAGTTCCTCAGCCAAAGATACATCCTTTGATTTATGCGGCTTCAGGGGTTCTTGCTGTCTTTCAATCACTCGTTCTCGCAATTCTTTCTGACTCAAGGGTGACATTTTCTCGTTGCAGTTAAGGGGTGACATTATCTTGGAGCATCTTCAATCGGCGCTGGGGACATTGCTCCCCGCTCGTAGCGCGTGTTACCTTTAAAAATTCAACCTTATGCTCCGCTCTTATCAGGGAATCGCGCCTCGCATTCACGACTCTTGCTATATCGACGAATCCGCCCAAATCATCGGGGACGTGGAGATCGGCGAAAACTCCAGCGTATGGATGAACGCCGTGGTTCGCGGTGACGTGTTCGCCATCCGCATCGGCAAAAACTCCAACGTACAGGATTGCAGTGTGCTCCACGGCATGCGCCACAAATACGGCGTTACCATGGGTGACTGGGTCACGGTTGGTCATTCGGTCACGCTGCACGGCTGCACCATCGGCGACCGCTGCCTGATCGGCATGGGCTGCGTCATCCTGAACAATGCCAAAATCGGTGAAGGCTGCATCATCGCCGCCGGCACCGTCATCCCGGAAGGCACGGTGGTTGAGCCGTATTCGCTGTGGATGGGCGTTCCCGGCAAATTCAAGAAGAAGATTGACGACGAAGAAACCCAAAAATCTATCATGATGTACGGAAAGAATTATTTCGATTACACGCAGATCTATCGAAAAGAATTTGCCTCAAACAGGGATTGAAATGAAAGTTAAAGTCGTAATACACGTGGCAGAAGAAGAAGGCGGGCTTTGGGCTGAAGTGCCGGCAATTCCCGGCTGTGCGACTCAGGCTGATAGTTATCCGGAGCTGCTTGTGAATATACGAGAAGCGATTCAAGGCTGTTTGTCTGTTATCTGAAAATATGTTTTGTGCAGAATTTTTTTGGCTAATTGCTAACTGCTAATTGCTATTTGCTGATTTCTAATGGCTCTCTCCATCAAATCTGTGCGCGGCACCCGCGACCTTCTGCCTCCGGAGACGGAGACGTGGAACTTCGTCGAGTCCACGGTACGCGACGTTTTCCGCGTCTACAACTTCCAGGAAATTCGCACGCCCATCCTGGAAGACCTGCAACTCTTTCAGCGCTCCGTGGGTGAAGAGACTGACATCGTCTCGAAAGAAATGTTCGCATGGGAAGACCGCGCGCGTGCCCAGAGCGAAAAAGGCCAGTGGCTCGCCCTTCGTCCTGAAAACACAGCAGGCGTTGTACGCGCTTACATTGAACACAAACTGTGGGAGCGGCCCGGCTTGCAGCGCTTCTATTACATTGGTCCGCAGTTTCGTCGTGAGCGTCCGCAGAAAGGGCGTTACCGCCAGTTTTACCAGATTGGCGCGGAAGTCATTGGTCCCTCGGCAGCTGGGAGCGAATCGCCCGCCATCGATGCTGAATTGCTGGAAATGCTGGCCGCGCTGCTCGACCGTTTGGGGATTCAGGGCTGGAGTCTGAAACTCAACTCTGTGGGCTGCGCCAACGATCGTCCAATTTATTTGCAGGCCTTGCGTGACGCGCTGAAAGATGTTGTCCACACCATGTGCGCAGATTGCCAGCGCCGCGCGGAGACAAATCCGCTGCGCGTGCTTGACTGCAAAGTGCCTGAAGACCAGCCGATTATCGAAAAGTTGCCGCGTATGGCCGACTACCTGGATGAAAGCTGCCGCGCGCACTTTTCTGAAGTCCAGAAGATTCTCACGGCGATGGAAGTTCCATTCGCCATTGACCACCGGTTGGTGCGCGGCCTGGACTATTACACCCGCACGGCCTTTGAGTTCACGCACGGCGCGCTGGGCGCGCAGAATGCCATCCTCGGCGGCGGCCGGTATGACGGACTTTCAGAATCGCTCGGTGGCCCGCCGGCCCCGGGTATTGGATTTGCCATCGGTGAAGACCGGCTTGTGATGACTTTGCAGGAATCTGCCGGCGTTAAATCTCTGCCGGCCGATGTTTACATCGCTCCCCTGGGCGCAGGCATGAATGTGCACGCCGCCAAGCTCGCACGCAACTTGCGTAAGCAGGGCGTGGTCGTCATAGCGGGCGATGAAACCTTCAAGCTCAAAAAATCGCTTGAAACCGCAAGCAAGCTCGGTGTCCGCTTCGCGCTGATCCTGGGTGAAAATGAAGTCGCTTCCGGGCAGTACGCCTTGAAAAACCTGAGCACCGGCGAGCAGGCGAGCGTAGGCAAGCTAGAGATTGCTGGCATCGTCAAACCCCTCAAGTAAGGCTTTTATCAGAAATTTTGAAACGAAGAGAGAGATCGCATCAGTTCGAATTAGCCGCGAATCTACGCGGAACGCGCGAATTTATTTGGATTTCAAATTGTGATCGATTCGTGTTCATTCGCGTGAATTCGCGGCCCAACCTTTATAATCAAAGCTTTACCTTAACCGGAAGGATACTTCTTTGGCGCTTGATTTTTTAGGTGATCTTCGTCGTACGCACATGTGCGGAGAACTGCGCGCTGAGAACACGGGAACGCAGGTGATATTGCTGGGCTGGGTGAACCGCCGACGCGATCTGGGCAACGTGATTTTTATCGACGTCCGCGACCGCAGCGGGATGACGCAGCTTGTCTTTGATAAGGGCGAGAACGCGGCCATGCATGAGAAGGCCGGCGCGCTGCGCTCAGAATATGTGATTGCTGCCATCGGCAAAGTTCGCCGGCGCGACGCGGACACCATCAACAAGAATATTGCCACCGGCGAAGTGGAGGTCACCGTGGACGAACTCAAGCTGCTGAATGAATCCAAGCTGCCGCCGTTTCTGCCCAGCGAGGCCGGGCCCATCAATGAAGAGGTGCGGCTTAAATATCGTTACATCGACCTGCGGCGAGAGAACATGCAGGCGAATATCCAGCTTCGGCACAACGTGGCGCTGGCCATCCGCCAGGACCTGGCGGGCCGCGGCTTTCTGGAAATTGAAACGCCGTTCATGACGCGCAGCACGCCGGAAGGCGCGCGCGATTATCTGGTACCCAGCCGCGTGCATCCCGGCGAGTTTTACGCTCTGCCGCAATCGCCGCAGCTCTTCAAGCAGATCCTGATGATCTCCGGCTTCGACAAGTATTTCCAGATCGTGCGCTGCTTCCGCGACGAAGACCTGCGCGCCGACCGCCAGCCGGAATTTACGCAAATCGACCTTGAGATGAGCTTCCCCCAACCCGACCGCGTGTATGAAGTGGTGGAAAGTTTTGTGAAAGCTGCGTTCAAGGCTGCGGGCATTGCTCTACCCACGCCGTTCGTGCGCATGAGTTATGACCAGGCCATCCGGCAATACGGGATTGACAAACCGGACATGCGGCTGCCCGCGATGACCGATATCCGTCCGGCCTTCACCGACGAAGACCTGGCCGATCTGCGCATTGACGGCGGCTTGAACATGGTCGGTATCAGGATTCCCAACGTGGGTAAGATTTCTGACCGCGAGAAGAAAGAGCTGCGCGCTCTTTCTGAAGAGCTGGCCAAACGAAACAAAGACTTCGTTGGCGTGCTGTATGACTTTGTGCATATGGAAAAGAAGCGGCCGCAGGCGGCGGCAAAGATCCGCGAGCTGTGCGGAGCCGGCGCGGACGATCTCGTTGTCCCGGTGGTGGGCATTGCCGCAGAGGGCAAGACTCGTTCAGCCGCGAACCAGAAAGCGCAATACACTTCCGGCGGTGAAGCGCGGCTGGAACTGGCACGCAAGTACGCGGACAAACACAAATCATTCGAGCGCACAGGCGATGTCGCGCGCGACTTCAAGCTGCTCTGGGTCACCGATTTTCCCATGTTTGAATATGACGACAAAGAAAATCGCTGGAATGCGGCGCATCATCCCTTTACGTCTCCGCATGAGCAGGACATGGACAAGCTGCAGTCCGATCCTGGCTCAGTGCGCGCACTGGCCTATGACGTTGTGCTGAACGGAACTGAGTTTGGCTCCGGCTCAATCCGTATCCATCGCCAGGACATCCAGAAGCAGATCTTTACCG
>DASXIL010000809.1:0-3136 GCA_036497985.1 Candidatus Angelobacter sp.
CGCGCGTAGCTTTTTACAATCGCACAGGAGACTGGGACGTGGAGAACCACGGCGTTGCGCCAGATTACGAAGTGGAACTCACGCCCAAAGACTGGGCCAGTGGGCATGATCCGCAACTGGAGAAAGCTGTGGCGCTGGTAATGGATGCGCTCAAGAAAAGTCCGCTGCCGGTGGCCAAGCGTCCGGCGTTCCCCAATTACCATAACCAACAGGAGCAAGGAGTGCCGGCGGCAGGGCATTCAACGAGCGGAAGGAAAAAATAACTGCAAATGAATTCCGGGGCCTTGTCGATAGACAGGGCCTGGTTGGTTAATGAAGTTGATTAACGAAACTGAGGGCCGGAAAACCGTGTAACTTTTCCGGAATTGGAGCGTAGAAAAGAAATTATGGGAAACAGATCAGCGACGTATTGGGTCCTTGTGTTAATTGCGATCGGCATGGCTGTAGCCGGCTTTGTAATGAGATCGTCTCCTGATCCGCAGAAGCACGCCATGGCGCAATATTTTGGCTGGGGAGCGATTGCCTTGCTGCTGATCGCGCGTTTCTTTTTTAGAAGGAAACCTGACACTACTCCGCCAATGCCAAAGGATTAAAAAACATGGATTGCAGAAGCTCGGCGCGACCTTAGTAGATGGAGAACCAGATCCGTCCGGATTCAATCAATGCGATGAAGATGCCGATCATGAAGTAAAGGTTCTGGGCGGTGGAATCACTCGGCGGCGCCGGCAGGTGGACACCGCGGCTGCGAAAGAATCCATCCAGTTGGCGTTCCTGCTGCATCATCATGGTCGCCAAGGGCCGATGAAAGACAGCAATGGCCACTCCCAACAGCAGTCTGGTGATTTCTACGATCATAGAGATGTAGTCTAAGCATGCCATCACAGGGCGACAATCAGTAGAAAAACCTAGTTAAAGGCGCAAAACCGGTGCCGAACGGCCAATAGCGCATGTTAGAATTGGGTCTAGCCCTTCCCCATGAATGCAGATCTGCAAAGACTCATCGAGCTTGAAAAAATTGACCGGGAAGCCCTGCGGCTGACCGAAGAAGTGGCCAGCCTGCCCAGGCGCGTGGCAGCCATCGAGGCGAAGCTGGCTGAGCACAAAGCCGCCGTGGAGCAGGCCAAAGCCCGGATCAAGAGCAATGAAGCCAGCCGCCGCCAGAATGAAGCCGACATCAAGGGCTTCCAGGAAAAGATCGCCAAGTACCGCAGCCAGTCATCCAGCGTAAAGACCAATGACGAATACCGCGCCTTGATGCACGAAGTGGAATTTGCGGAAAAGCAGATCAGCGGTTGTGAAGACAAAATCCTGGAATTGATGATTGGGCTGGAAAATGACGAAAAAGCCCTGAAAGTTGCCGAAGCCGAATTAAAGACTGAAGCTGCCGACGTGGAAAAAGAGAAGGCCGAAGCGCGAGTTCGCACCGCCGAAGATGAAAAACTCCTGGCCGGACTCAAAGGCAAGCGTGACGAGCTGCGCGCCGGCGTGGATTACAGCCCTTTGGCCCATTATGACCGCGTAATGCGGCAGCGCAAATCGGCGCTGGCTGAAGCCCGCGACCAGAAATGTATGGCCTGCTTTGTCATGGTCCGTCCACAAATCTGGCAGGAAATCCGGACCAACGAGCAGATCATTACCTGCAACTCCTGCGGACGCATTCTGTATTTTGATCCAGCCAGCGAACCAGCAGCGCCGGAACCGGCAAAAAAGAAATCCAAAGCGCGCGCCGCTGAAGCAAATCCCGAAGCTGAAACCGAAGCTGAACAGCCCGAGCAGGAAACCAGCCCCACACAGTAACGTTCCTTCCTATATGCTGATTGCCTGATGGCAAACGGTTCTCCACGAAAAGTAATTGTGAATGAGCGGGCAGCTAAACGGCTGCGCGACGGCCATGCATGGGTTTATGCGTCGGATGTCCTCAACGACGCAGGTGCAAAACTCGGCGCCATGGTGCATGTAATCGGGCCGAAAGACAAGATTCTCGGCTCCGCCATTTACAGCTCGTCGTCACAGATCAAGCTGCGGCTGCTGGGCCGTGAGGCTTTACGGACTGAAGAAGAATTGCTGCAACTAGTGCGGCAGCGCCTGGCTGAAGCCGTGGCGTATCGAGAAAGAGTCGTGCAGAATTCCGACGCCTGCCGCTTGGTCTTTAGTGAGGCTGACCGCCTGCCGGGGCTGATTATCGACCGCTATAACGATGTTTTTACTTTTCAGGTATTGACGCAGGCGTGGGCCGCTCCAGAGCGGAAGCAGGCAATCATCGGCGGGCTGAAAGAATTTGCCGGAGCGGAGAACATTGTGGAGCGCGCTGATGCCCGTATCCGCGAGCTGGAGCAGCTGCCGGAGATGGAGTCCGGGCTGGCTGAGGACGGGAAGAGCAGTACGGTCTTCACGATGAATAAGGTCAAGTTTCACTACGACGCGCTGGGCGGCCAGAAGACTGGAGCGTTTCTGGATCAGCGCGAAAATTACGCTGCGGCAGCGCAATACGCCAAAGGCGAAGCTCTGGATGTCTGTACTTATCAGGGCGGATTTGCGCTGCATCTGGCGCGGGTCTGCGACAAGGTGACAGCCGTGGATATCTCCCGCGAGGTGCTGGAGGTGGCCGAGCAAAATGAAAAGCTGAATGCCGCCGCGAACAAGACTGAGATTGAATGGATTGAAGGAAATGCCTTTGATCTGATGAAGGACTACTCTTCCGCGGGCAAGCAGTACGACACAATCGTGCTCGATCCGCCGGCATTCGCCAAGTCAAAGAAGCACCTGGAATCCGCCCTGCGTGGTTATAAAGAGCTCAACCTGCGCGCACTGAAGATGTTGCGTCCGGGCGGCGTGCTGGTTACGTGTTCCTGTTCATACGCGGTGAGCGAGCAGGACTTTTTCGACGTGCTCAATGAGGCCGCGCAGGATGCTCACCGGTCGGTGAGGATACTAGAGAAGCGCACCCAGGCCAAAGATCACCCGATCCTGCTGGGCGTGCCAGAGACGTACTATTTGAAGTGCTTCGTCCTCTCCGTCAGTTAAAGAAACCCTCTTAATCCATGTAATGCATTGAAAATAAACCAAATGTTTTCTTCTGTAAAACTTGACAATAACACACTCATATTTTATTATCGTCTTGTGCTAATACAGTATC
>DASXIL010000810.1:0-12073 GCA_036497985.1 Candidatus Angelobacter sp.
GAATTGCTGATGTGAGAGAGTAATTCTGCACCAACAAAAGCAAGGGACGCGACGCAACGGAATTTAACATTCCATATCTTTCGCCCGTTCGGCTGCGATGGTTGTGATCAACTCTGACTCGCTAACGATTGAATATGGGAAACACGCGTGTTTGCCCACACCGACGCATAGAAAATAATGTAAGCATAGCAAAGCAACGGCAGGATGAACGCGTGGTGAATACCGATGTGGTCAGCCAGAACACCTTGCAGTTCAGGAACAATCGCGCCGCCGACAATCGCCGCTACAAGCAAGCCCGATCCTTTCCCTGTGAGCGGCCCAAGCCCGGCAATGGCCAGCGTAAAAATGCTGGGAAACATAATGGAATTGAACAGGCCGACCAGGATAAGCGCCCACATGGCGACATGGCCGAAAGTGAACATGGAAATAGTTACCAGCAGCGCGGCGGCAATTGCGTTGAAAGCCAGCAGCTTGTGGGTTTGCACTCTCTGCAGAATGGCTGAGCCGGCGAAGCGCCCGATCATTGCGCCGCCCCAGTAATATTGCAGGTAACCCGCGGCGTCTTTTAATGACAGACTGCCAATTTCTTTCTGGTTAAAGTAGTTGGTCATCAGGCTGCCGATGGCGACTTCCGCGCCGACGTAAACAAAGATTCCCACTGCGCCCAGCACAAGCCGCCGATGCCGCCAGATGCTGCCGGTCGCGTGACCATGCGCTTCTGCATATTCAATCACCGGCAACTTGAACCATGCCACAGTCGCAGCGAGCACAATGAGCGCCACGGCAAGGCCGATATAAGGCACTTTGACGGACGCGGCTTGCTGTATCCGGTACGCGTGCAGTTGATCCACATTCATCGCACGCACCACTTCAATGCCGACAGGCGCAAGCACCGCGCCCAGAATCAGCCAGCTTCCAAACCTTGGGGCCAGTGTGGTTCCCAGCGAATTAAAAGCTTGAGTCAGGTTCAAGCGGCTGGAGGCGGTGCGTGGCGGGCCGAGAATTGCCACGTAGGGATTGGCGGAAGTCTGCAAGATGGTCATTCCCGCAGCCAGCACGATAAGCGCGGTTAGAAATAGCGGAAACGATGGAATCGACGCGGCCGGAACAAACATGAGAGCGCCGGTGGCCATGGTGAGAAGTCCGGTCACCATGGACCGCTTATAGCCAATCCACTCAACGATTTTGCCCGACGGCATGGAGAACAAGAAATAAGAAGAAAAGAAAGCAAACTGCACCAGCATGACTTCTGTGTAATTCAGGTCGAAGATGTTCTTCAGGTGCGGGATCAGGATGTCATTCAGACAGGTCAGGAAACCCCACGCAAAAAACAGCGTTGAAACCATCGCCATGGCCCGGCGATCGGTTTTCTCAGGAGCGCGGTCAAGCTGAGTGTTGACAGGATCGGATTGGCTGAGGATAGCGATGTGGGAGGACCCAGAGAAAAATGATTGCTCGATCACTAGCATAACAGTGCCGGGTGTTTGCAAGAACCCCGGCTTAGGCGCGTTAGTGAAAACCGTTGCATAGCCGGAAAGGGGTTGCGGTCTGGTCCGCAGTTTAATCTAGATCGCGGAATCCGCAGCTACAGCAGTTATAATTCACAAGAATAGGATTCTTGCCATGGCAGTTGCGGCCACACCACACACCGGGGAAGCAGCGCTTCTGATTGAAGTAGCCGGGCAGCGGCGTCAACTGGTGATCACCAAATCACCTTTAACCATCGGGCGGGCGGATGAGTGCGATGCGACCATCGCCGATCTGAAAGTGTCACGCCAGCATGCCAAACTGGTGACTGAAGACGGAGAGTACTACATTGTTGACTGCCAAAGCCGCCATGGCACGTTCGTGAATGGCGCGCGGTGTGAACGCACCAAGTTAAGAAACAACGATGAGATTACTTTCGGCGTCACGGGAGTAAGGATTGTTTTTCGCCATGGCGGTGCGGTATCGCACACCACAGATAACTCCACCAACATCCTGCTGTCACGGCTGGTTTCAAAGTCCGATACATCCGATCTGGAAAAACTGCGCCTGTTCCTTGAAGCTGCGCGCAGCCTCACCGGCGGGGTGGTGGTGAATGAAGTGCTCCGCAACATGCTCGATTACGCCTTGAAAATCACCCGGGCCGAGCGCGGCTTTGTTTACCTGAAGGATGCGGGAAAAAGCGGAAGGCCCGCCCTGGCGTGTGGGCTGGACAGCCAAGGCGCGAGCTTAACAAATGACGCAAAGGTTTCCCATTCAGTGGTGGAAGAAGCGCTGGCCTCAGCAGCGGAATTCATTACCGGTGACGCTTCAAAGCAGCAGGCCCTGGCGGAGCGCCAGAGCATTGTGCTGAATGAACTGAGGACAGTCATCGCCATTCCGCTGCGGACCCGGCAGCATGGCGACTCACCAACCAAGGTGGATGGCGTCCTGTACCTGGACAGCCGTTCGGTTTCCCATAATCTCTCAGGCGTAAGCCATGAAGTGCTGCGCGCGCTGGCGAGTGAATGTGCCGCAGTGCTGGAAAGCGCCAAACTGGTGGCGGCGGAGCAGGCCGCGCAGCAATACCGAAAAGAAATGGACATTGCCGCATCCATCCAGCGGAGCCTGATCTCAGCTTCAAAGGTAGAGAACGATTTTGTCCGGGTGAACGGGTGCAGCATTCCCTGCCGTGAAGTAGGCGGCGATTTTTTTGATGTCCACGTTTCGCCCGATGCAGTGACCGTAATTGTCGCCGACGTTTCCGGCAAAGGTATTTCGGCAGCCCTGCTGGCCTCAGTGATTCATGGGATGTTTTACGCGCAGATGACCAGTGGCGCGCGGCTGGTGGATGCTATCGCTTCAGTCAATACATTTCTCTGCTCAAGAGTAGCCGGCCAGAAGTACGCAACGCTGCTGGCGGCGCAGTTGCATCGGGACGGCAAGCTTGCCCTGGTGAATTGCGGCCACGTTCCAGCCATTCTTGTGCAAGACGGCAAAGTAACGCACGTGGAAGATGGCGACATGCCGGTAGGACTGATTCCTGATGTTGGCTTTCACCTGATTGAACGAGAGCTGCCTGCCGGCTCGCGCCTTTGCATGCTGACAGACGGTATAAGTGAGACGGAAAATGCCGAAGGAGCGGAGTTCGGCACCCACGCGATAGCTGACTTTCTGTGTGGTGAGGAACCGATCCAGAAAATCCTGGATGCCGTCCAGTCCTTTGGCGGCAACACAGAAGCGCAGGACGACCGTACCCTGGTGGTGCTGGAAAGAATCAAATAGCGGCTTCAATCCTGGAAGCTGAACGCGGCTTTCACTTTCCCGACTTCAATAACGTCGCCGGCAGTCAACTCACGCTGGCTAACAACTTCTTCACCATTGATCTTCAGCTTTGCCTTGCTTTCTGACGGAGAAATGAAATATTTGTTGTCGCGCTTGCTGATCAGAGCGGCGGTGGTGGGCGCAAAAAAGCCTTTCAGCTTGATGGACGCCATACTGGACTTGCCGATCATCGTCATTTTGCCGGTAAGAACGTATTTTTCCTGGTCGGTCTTCCCTTCCAGAATGCTGAGCATGCCAATACGGTCTTTGGCAGCAACAAACGGGTCTGCCATCCATGCCGGCCGTGAGATTCCCAGCGGGCCTGATCCTGCCGAGGGACCATTTTTATCGGCAAGCTTTTCGCGGGCCTGCTTGGTATCCAGCATCATGGTTGCCTCAAGTTTTGGGGTGGACGGGCCAGCCTTAACGGCTGCAACAGCGAAATTCGGCACCGCACTTTCATGCTTGAACTCCACCAGATGCTTCCCGATCTTTACCTGGTCACCGTTCTTCAGCGTTGCCTTTCCCACGCGCTCATTGTTCACGTAAGTTCCGTTAAGCGATCCGAGGTCCTCCACAATATAGTGGTCATTTTCCCATGCGATCCTGGCATGGTGACCGGAAACGGCAAGATTGTCTATCTGCACGCTATTGTCCGGTAAGCGGCCAATGGTAGTCGCGGCCTGCGACAGAAAGACTTCTTTTAATACCTGCCCATTCTGTTCAAATTTCAAATAGAGTTTTGCCATTGCGGGCCTCCAAAAAACAGCTTGCCGAAAATTTTTTGATACCAGGGCCGGTTAACGATACGCACCAGCAAGCAGGTGATATTGTCATCGCCGCCGCATTCCCTGGCCTTCTTTACCAATTCACCGCAGGCCTGTTGCAGGCCGTGTCGGCCCTGTACGATCTTGAGAATGTCTTCAGCGGGCACATAGCGTGTTAGGCCGTCGGATGCCATTACCAGAACGTCGCCTGGAACCGTGACAAGGTCCTCAATATCGGCCTCCACCACTTCTTCCGATCCCAGCGCGCGCAGGATTATGTTTTGCATCTCCGATTGCTGTGCCTGCTCCAGAGTGATGTACCCGCGACGCACCTGCTCCATGACTAAAGAATGGTCCTGCGTGAGTTGCTGAATTGTGCCCTGGCGGACCAGGTAAATCCTGCTATCTCCCACGTTGGCGATTGCCAGCGAGTTTCCCCGCACCAGCGCCGCAACAATTGTCGAACCCATTCCATTGCGGCCGTTGTGTTGCTGCCCGGCCTGAAAGATTGTCTTGTTCGCCAACTGGATCGCATTCGCAAGGTTCTGGACTCCAGAGGAACCGTTTTGTCCATTCAGCGATTGCTTTGTCGCGGCGGGAGGCTGGCTCCGGAAATAGTCCAGAATGACATCCACGCCCATCTTGCTGGCAACTTCGCCGGCAGCCTGACCGCCCATGCCGTCACAGACCACAAAAATGCCATAGCGCGAATCGAAGCCAAAATTGTCTTCGTTGTTCGTGCGCACGCACCCGACGTCGGTTTTGCCGGCAACTTCAACCGCAAGCGACATATGTGGGTCCCGTGTGTGAGCCGCTGAACGTCCTCTAATTGTCCCGTTCGAAACCATTATCCTGTTTTCAAAGCAATTTTGGGGGAATTCGATATTGCTGGAGGAGATTCGTGCCTCTTTTTTTGTCGCTTCGCTCCAAACCGCTCAACAGCTTCGCTTGATTGAGCGGGCTGATGCTCCTGTACCAGTGGGCTCGCCGCGTGGTCGGGCTCGCCCTTTCTTAGGGGATTGGGCAAATCTTACTAACCTTGATTTATAGGGTGCAAGTTACGGCGGGCACACGGCTCAGCCGCCAATGTGGACCATGCTGCGTGAAGGCTTGATAAATCCCGCTTCTCCAATGTGATGGCGGGCCTCTTTCTGGTCGACCACTGACCGAACGTAATCAGTTAATTCACTGTCACTAGCGCCGCGATGCATTCGTCCTGCCATGTCATGGTCAAGCAGGGAAAAAAGGCAGGTACGTATCTTGCCGTCTGACGTGAGCCGCACGCGCGAGCAATGTCCACAAAACGGATGCGACACCGGCGCAATAATGCCGATCTCGCCCTTGCCGTCGTCAAAGGTATAACGGCGCGCAGTCTCGCTGAGTTCATTGGGAAGCTGGCGTACTGGGCGAAACTCATTGAGTTTTTCCAGAATTTCATCCATGGGGACGACCACGTCCGGCGACCAGACACGGTCTTCTTCCAGCGGCATGAACTCGATGAAACGCACGATCACGCCTTCTTCCCGCGAGAAGCGGGCAAACTCGACAATCTGATCTTCGTTGAATCCGCGCAGAAGAACGCAATTGACCTTGACCGGCTCCAGACCGGCGCGCTTGGCTGCGCGTATGCCGGCAAGCACACTGTCATAGCCGTTGGGAACGCGGGTGATGCGGGAGAACTTTTCTGCATCAACGGCGTCCATGCTGATGGTGGCGCGACGCAAACCTGCTTCTTTGAGCGGCTGGACGAGTTCTACCAGCAGATGGCCGTTGGTGGTGATGGCCAGATCAAGTTTTTGGCCATCAAGCGTGCGCAGCTTGGCCAGATCGCGGACAAAATCCACCAAGCCATTACGGAGCAAAGGTTCGCCGCCGGTGAGCCGGACTTTTTCAATACCGGAATTCACGAAGATCCGCACCAAGCGAAGGTAGTCGGCAAAAGGCAGTTCGGAATACTGAGCGCCTTCATTCCCAGTCCGGCAATAGACACATTTGTAATTGCAGCGGTCCGTGATGCTGACGCGAAGGTCAGTGATAAAGCGCCCGTGTTTGTCCTGGAGCCGCATATGCTTCGCCGCTGGTCCGACGGCAGTCACTGGTTGCCGATGAAAATCGATTTGCAGGGACACGAAAAGGAGGGAAAGACGCCGAAGCGTGTTTCGGTTCCTTTCCAAGGCTCCCGGATTGCGCCGTTTTTGCGCAGTCTGGGAACTCAATACGGGAGGCCCGCGCGTTTCCGCTCTAGACCCTCGTCCTTGCATTCTCAGCAAGGAGCCGCCACATCCAGCCGGGTATGCCTTAGGCCAGGAAGTGGTCGGAACCTATGCAAACATTATAAAGAGGAAGCGGAGCGCATGCACCCTAAATGTTTTGGGCGCACATGGGGCTGAGCAAACCCTTACAGCCAAAGCACCATCAGCACGTCGTCAATATATTCACTTCCGATCTTCAGCGAATGCGGTTCGACTCCGTAGCTTTCAAATCCGAGCGCTTTGTACAGCCTTTGGGCTGGCAGCTTGGCCGATGCTACGAGCGTGATCTGCTCCAAGCCATTCATTCCACGTGCTCGGCGAATAATCTCTTTCATCAAAGCGCTGCCGACACCTTTTCCGCGCGACTCAGGCCGCACGTAAACGCCCCAAATGTGGCTTTTGTGTCGCTCTTTATTGTGCGTGTAGCGGTAAAAACCTGCGGTGGCAGTGAGCTTGCCTTCTTCAAATATGCCGACAACGAAATTACTCGCCTGGTCTCTCTTGCTCAGTAGTCCTCTCACGGTTTCGACTGTGGTCCTGAGGTGCTCCTCGGCTGAGTCGGCAAAAGAGGCAGGATCATTGTTCAGGGCTTCAAGGCGCAGATGCCAGAAGGGTTCGGCGTCATCGACCGTGAGAAGGCGGCTGTCCATGGGATTCATTATCGCAGAGCGGCATTTTTCAATCTTGAAATGCAAAAAATATGGCCGGACATGCAACGTCCGGCCATTGGAACAGATAAAGCTTCCGTATTTAAAAGGTGAACCTGCCTCCAAACTGGATGATCCTGGGATCGTAGGTTGAAGTAACCTGGCCAAACGTTCCACTGGAAATATTGGTGTCCGGCTCCAGAAATTCTGCGTGATTAAATATATTGAAGAACTCCACGCGAATTTGCAAGGCTGTGTGTTCAGTAATTTTTGTTGTTTTGGAAACAGCCATGTCAAAGTTTGCGCGTCCCGGCCCACGCAGAATGTTCCTGCCAGATCCGTAACTTCCGGTAATCACTGAGGGATCAGGAGAGGTGAAGTTGCCTGTGAAGAACTGGTTGCCGGGCGCGCCGGGCGTTGCGGTATGCGGGTCCTTATAGGTAATGGGCCCAGTTAACGTCGCAAAGACAATGCCTGAATCTCCTGCGCCTGAGGGACCGGGAGCAGACCTTCTGGTACTCAGGTTCGCCAGGACATCCAGCGGAAAACCTGTGTGGTACTGAATAATCGGGAACAAGCTCCAGCCCTGAGTCAGGCGTTTGGGGCCGCTGGCCCACGCATGGTCAAAGGGCAAGTCCCATCCGCCGCTGAAACTAACCTGCTGACGGATATCAAAATCAGAGGAGGTGCGAAACACGTTCCTCTGGAAGAACGGGACTTCGGAGTTCCGGTTGCGGAAACCGGAGGAGTTATCAATGGAGTGTGCCCAGGTGTAAGAGAGAGTGAAGTAGGTTGTTCCCAGAATGGAAGTTATTGTGGGTTTTTTGGAAAGCTTAGTCTGAAGCGCGTTGTAGTTGGCGTTGACAGCATTTTCAAATTCCGGCGTGAAGCTGAAGCGGAAATCGTCTATTGTCCCTATCTCGTTGAGCACACGATGCGGCGTTGAGGCCAGTGTGGCTGGATCAAAGCGATTGAGATCCACCAGCGTGGTTAACTTACGCGATTGGCTGCCCACATAACCCACTTCCATGGCAACGTTTTTTGCCACCTCGCGCTGAACATCAAGGTTGTATTGCACTGTGTATGGCGTCCGCAGGTGCGGATCCACGAAGAAGACGCCGCCGCCGCCAAAAGGCAAAAATCCGGCAGCGCCAAAGTCAATGTTGGGCGCGGGCGCCTTGGAGGGGAACGGATTAGGGGTTCCCGTGGTGCCAAAAGGATCGCTCATGAACCCGGTGGGGAAGGTGCAGTTTCCGGGAACACTGCAATCATTGAACACGGGACTGGTGAATCCAAAGAATGGCGCCTGTCCATTGAATTGGAGATTGTCTTCACCTTTCAGCACGTCATAGAAAACGCCGCCACCACCACGAATGCTGGTCTTGCCGTCGCCCTTGGGGTCCCAGGCAAAACCGACGCGCGGAGCCCAGTCGTTCTTGTCGGGGAAGTTCGCTCCCGTGGGAGCGCCTTTGTCGCCGGGAAACAGCAACGATGTTGGCGCATTGATAAATCTAGTGGATTGCGCGCCAGGGAGGATGCTGAAAGACCTTCCCTGCGTATCGAGTTTGGGAGAGCTGTATTCATAGCGCAGGCCCAGCGTGAGAACAAGGTTGTGGCGCGCATGCCATTCATCCTGCGCGAAGAAATAAGTGGACTTCTGCCGGATGTTGGAAGGCGCGCTGCCAAACTGGAAGTAGTCTTCTGGTTGTCCCAGCAGGAAATTCGCGTATGGATTGAACGCTCCGTTGAATTCGTCGAAGTCGAATTGGCCATTCACGAAGAAATCAAAAAGGGTATTGTTCTGGTAAGGGGTAAAGCTGCCGCCGAACTTCCAGTTGTGCCGCCCCCTGATCAAGGTAAGAGTTTCTGCATACGAAAAAGTATTGTTGATGAGCTTAGTTGGTCCCTGAGGGCTGAACCCCGTCACCAGCCCTGACGAAAAGCCAAGCCGCGTTGGACCGGTGGACTGGTCAGGTGTGACCCCGACACCGAGTTGCGCAGGAGTGGGCAGAGCGGTGGAAGGAACGGCCTGGTCCTGAGCATTGCGCTGTGAAGTGAAATGAAATTCGCTGAGGAAGGTGGGGCTGAACGAATGCGTGTACGTGACAGTAGAGAAATAGTTATGCGGAACGGTGGTTGTGGGAAAGCCCGGTCCGCCAGCCGGCAGCGGCCGGGACTGATTGAAGCGCCTGCCTCCCACCGTTGCATTGAAGTGGTCCTTCTCGGACATGTTGTAGTCCAGGCGGGCCGTGAACTCGTTAAAGTTGTCAATATTACTTCCCTGGGCATTCAGGGTACCGGAGCAGAACGCGTCACACGCGCCCGGAACACCATTACTTGGCGCAACCGCAATCAGTCCCTTGGCAATATAGTTCTTTGCCACGGCGTCAATGCGGCTTGGATCGATGATGCCCAGTGCGGCCAGCGCGGCGTTGGGCTGGAAAAAGGGATTGCTCAGCAGGAAATTGGAAACGTTGGTGTCCACCGTGCCACCGGGACCCGCGTGGGAAAAATTTCCGGCGAGCATTTCCGGGGTAAAGGTGCTGACCGCCACGCTGTGGCCGGCAGTCTGCTTCTGGCCCTGATAGCTGGTAAACCAGAACAATTTGTCCTTTTTGATTGGACCGCCGACGGCGAAGCCATACTGATTGCGCTTGAGCGTGTCACGCGGAAGGCCATTCTTATTGTTGAAATATGAATTGGCGCTAAAGGCATCATTGCGATTGAATTCGAAAACGGAGCCATGCACTGAGTTGCTGCCAGACTTGGTGACCAGGCTCACGATTCCGCCGGAGTTGCGCCCATATTCCGCAGTGTAATTGCTCGTGAGAATGCGGAACTCCTGCACCGCGTCTGGATTTGGCGTGTAAACAACGCCATTACTCAACAGGTTGTTGTCCACTCCGCCATCAAGAACAAAGGTGACGGAATCCGCACGCGACCCTGCAATGTTATAAGAACCGGCGCCACCGTCGTCATTATTGTGCGGCGTGACGCCCGGCTCCAACAAGGCCAGATCCAGCACGTTGCGGCCGTTCAAGGGCAGGTCAACAATTGGACGGCTGGTGACCGAGGCACCCAGCGTGGGATTCACAACTTCCACCTGCGCGGCGTCACCTGAGACCTCAACGGTTTCGGACTTGGCTCCCACTTTGAGCGTTACGTCGATGCGTTGCACCTGGTTGATTTCCAGCGTGTAAGCAACCGTCTCCGCGGTGGCGAACCCATCACGCTCCACTTTGACTTTATAAGCGCCGATGGGAAGTTCCAGCGCCTGATAGGAGCCGTCATGGTCAGTAACGGCTTTGCTTTCCACTCCCGTGGCGACATTGGTTACAGTAACGTTTGCGCCCGCAAGAACCGCTCCCTGCGGGTCTTTTACCGTACCGACGATTCTTGCCCGCGCACTTTGCGCAACCACCTGCGAGCTGAATGCCAACATCAGAATGCATACATACCAAAATAGTTTCGCAGACTTGAAGTGAGTGCCATAGTTCCCCATATAAGCTCCTTCTTTCATTCTTTTTCTCGCGGTTGCCTTTTTCCTGCGATTGGAAAGACATATTTGAAAAAGGCCGCCAAAAGTTGGCGGAAACATTATCAGAAAAGAAGAAGAGCGGCCATCGGATTTTAGGACAGTGCAGGGACAGGATCATACCCAAAATGGAACTCGCGACGCGAATAGATCGACTTCATCACCAGATTTCGGCATCGGCGGCGGTAATCAGTCGGATTTCCATCATGAGTTCATTTTCGCAAAAACGAGAGATAACCACGGCACCTATTATGTCTGGCTGCATGCTTTGGCGTATTGTCCCGTTGTCTTTAATGTAGTAAAACTACCGGCGATGAAAGCCATCATTTCCGTATTCTTCATGCTCATTGTTGTTGTTTTGACCGCCTACGGCCAGGGCGTACCGGCCGCTCCCATGGCCGCGCTAACCCAGCGGGCTGAAGCTGGAGACGCCGAGGCCCAGGTCGAACTGGGCCGCGCTTATGAGGATGGCAAAGGCGTGGAGCAGGATGACGTGCGTGCTGTCGAATGGTTCCGCAAATCCGCGGAACAGGGGAACGCGCAGGCGCAGAATGCTCTGGGCGTGATGTACGCGCTTGGCCGCGGCGTGGAGCGCGACAAAGAAGAAGCGGTCCGCTGGTACAAAAAAGCCGCGAAGCAGGGTTTAGCGGAAGGCATCTACAATGTAGCCATTTCTTACTATAACGGTGAGGGCATTGAAGAGAATAGTGCCCTGGCCTGTACGTGGATGATGGTGGCGCAGAGAAGAGGAGACGCACAGGCCGCTGAAGCCATGAAACACATCAGCGAGCAGTTGAACAACCGGATCGACCGCAGCAAATTTGATCTTGCTGTCCTGTATGAAAAAGGAGAGGAGGTCCCGCAGGACCTGCCGGCGGCGGTGGCCTTATATCATGAAACCGCTCGTCTGGACCACAGGCAATCGATCTTCGCGAGTGCGGCGCAATATAAATTATGCCAGCTATATGCAGTGGGGAAAGGCGTTCAACAGGACTATGCCGAGGCAAGGGCCTGGTGCAAGAAATCTGAGTCACCCTTTGCCTACATTGTTCTGGGCCGCATGGCGGAAAAAGGCCTGGGCCAGCGGAAAAGTTCGCAGGATGCGCTGGATTTTTACCGCAATGCGGCCGTGCTTGGAGTGCCCGATGGCTACATGGATACGGCGCGGCTGGAAACTGAAAGCGGTTCCCATGGGGGAGAGAAGAATGCTTATTTCTGGTATTTGATCGCCACGAGGTACAAGATTCCCGGATCAGATAGCAGGCTCGCAGAAGCCGCAACACACCTCAACGACAAAGAGAAAGCCGAACAGCAGAAACAGGTAGCCGAATGGCTCAAAGTGGGTCTTGCGGCGCGAGCCAGAGACCTGAAAAACCATTGAGCCGACTGCGATGTAGTTGACGCGTGCGATGTGTCAGCCGGTTCGGGCATCACATCCCATCGTAATTCGGGCCGCCGCCGCCCTCAGGCGGGACCCAGGTAATGATCTCATAGGGATCCATGATGTCGCAGGTTTTGCAGTGCACGCAGTTCGATGGATTCAGGTGGATCACTTTGCCCTTGGGGGCTGAATCGTCTTCTTCC
>DASXIL010000811.1:0-1661 GCA_036497985.1 Candidatus Angelobacter sp.
GGCATTTTACTTCGCGATTTTTCTGGCGATTGATTTTGTCACGTCCGCGCTGGCTTTTCTGCTGGAACGCCGCGTGGAAGGCACAGGAGAAGACGGGTATCTTCTGCTCCATCTCTGGCTGCAGCGGTTTTCTTACCGCCAGCTTTTTTCCGCGGTGCTGGCCAAGACGGTAAAGCGCGCCATTGACGGCAAGCCTTTTGCCTGGGACAAGCTTGAGCGCACCGCTGCGGTCACAAAAAGTCGCATACCGGCAACGCCTAATCCTGGTCCTAATTAATCTTTGACCGTCCCCTGCCTATTGTCCGGCAGCCTGCGGCTTGATGATTTCATCCAGAATGTTCGGCTGGCCGTCCTCACGAACCAAATGTGGATAGCGCTCGCCTTCGTGATAATTCACCTGGTATGTGCTGTAGTATTCGCCGTTTTCTGCCAGCAATGAGATTGGTTGCTGGTTCTTGACCGATCCCCGCAGCGCCGCGCGAACTATGTCTTTTGACCACTTGCGGCCGTTCACGGCAATCAGTTTCATTCCCGCCCCAAGGCCGGCAGCATACGCGGGCGATCCGGGAATCACGTCGCGTACATCGCCTTCTTTGGTGGAAATGAAGCCCAGCGAAAAACTCAGGTCAATAATCTCGCTGTTCTTTCCTCGCGCGTCCATCGTGGCATTCTTCTCCGCGGTATAGACCAGCTTCCATCCGCCATTGGTGATGCCACCCATGGGAGCGCGAGGCGATTTTGAGTCCAGGCGTTCGCGTAACAATTTGGCCCAGTCGTTCGGCACAACCTGGTTCAGCGCGGCAACAACATCCTCAAATTTGTATGGGACCACTGTCGGCGGTCCGTTCTGGCCGCCATAAAAAAACCGGCAAAAATCGTTCAATGACTTTTGCCCGTTGCTCTTTTGCCGCAGAATTGAATCCACTTCCAGCCAAATCAGGTAACCTTCAGGATAATAATCAGCGGTCCGGCGCCAGTTGGTCCACTCAGGAGGCGCGGCAAATAGAGTCTGTACGCTGGTGGCCGTATCCTGCAGCGGACGCCAGATTCGCCCCGCGCGATGGTCGAGCATTGCGGCTGTGTAGGCGAGGTTCTCACGAAACTGGTCAGGTGAACGCAGGCTGGTCCGCGCCGCAAGAATGTTGCCCAGGTAGTCGGTCAGCCCTTCATAGACCCACAACAGATCGCCATGCATTGGCTCCTGATAGTTGGGCGTAACCAGCCCCGCAGGGCGCTTGTATTTGCCATTCCAGGAATGAACAAATTCATGCGGCAGAAGATCGGCTTCCAGATCGTGCACGCCGGCATCACTGAACATTTCTTCATCCGTTCCGTTGTCGCTGGATTCGTGGTGCTCCAAACCATGGTGCGCCGTCTGGTCGCCCAGCGTAAGAAGAAATGTGTATTTGGTGTAGTGCCGTGCGCCAAAAAGCTTTCCGGTTTCCGCCACCAGTTGCTTGAGGCTGGCCATGTCCTTGTCTGTGATCTGGATTGCTTCATCGCTTTCGCCGACCATGTCAACGACGTGCGTAAGCGGCTCGCCTGCTGGAGTTATTTGTACCTGTCGGTAGATTGAACCGGCGATCAGCGGTGAATCGACTAGCCGCGTAAGCGAAACGCTTTGAAACTCCACGGAACTTCCATTTTGATGCGTGGGCGTG
>DASXIL010000812.1:0-8709 GCA_036497985.1 Candidatus Angelobacter sp.
ACGTTGATGACCAACTCGCCGCAAGCCGTGCGAGAGTATTTTCGCGACAATCCTCAACGGATGATCTGCAAAGTCTTCTCCACGCACATCTGGGAAAAGGAGCAGGGCGGCCCGATTGTGGTTACAGAGACCTTTGAGCTCAGTGCGGACATGCTGCCCAGCGATGAAGTGCTCACCTACGCGCCCGCCATCTATCAGGAGTTGGTAGTCAAGAAGTTCGACGTGCGCATGGTGCTGCTGGGGGAAGCAGTGTATTCCTATTCTCTCCACAATCCCAAGGGCGCACTCGACTGGCGCGGGGACGCCACGCAAGGCTTAGTGAAAGTAGAACCCATCATCACGCCGCCGGAGGTTGAAAAATCCGTGCTGGCATTTGCAGCCAAGTCTGGTATCGCCTGCGGCAGCTTTGACTTCGCCATCGACAATCAGGACCGGTGGTGGTTCCTGGAAGTCAACGAGGGTGGACAGTTCCTCTGGCTCGACGCGTCCAAAGCCGGTCTTCATGTGCAGGAGAAATTCCTGGCTTTTTTGACCGCGCCGGCCGGATCGTCACGGCAGATGCTGGAAGCAAGGCAATCAGAATTTCCCTCCTGGAGCGACTACCTCGCATCGCCCGCCAAAGAGCAGCAGTTGCCGGAAGAAGCTGATCCAGATGCCGGCTTTGTTTCAATGGAAGCGTGAAAGTGGCGGATGAGCTGAACACCACAGCGAGCGTCGCTGACAACACAACAATCAAAAACAAAGAACCGCACTGTCTGGTGTAAGGCTGAGCAATTCACGTTCAGCCATGAGGGCAGATACGTCCCATATAAAATGGTGCGGTTCATGCATACCCACATTTCCACGCAGACTTTACCTAGCCCGCTCGTGTCCATCTCCGCTGCCCGGCGGAACCAGGTTTTCACTTCTCTGATCGTGCTGGTATGGGCGGTGATTTACCTGGGCAGCATGTTTTCGCCGCCGCTGATGGACGATGCCGACACGGTCCATGCAGAAGCCGCGCGCGAGATGGTGGAGCACAACGACTGGGTCACGCTGAAGATCAATGATGGTTTCCGCTATCTGGAAAAAGCTCCGCTCATGTATTGGCTGGTGGCAGCGAGCTACAAGTTTTTTGGCGTACATGACTGGTCAGCACGATTGCCGATTGCGCTGGGCATGCTGGCGCTTCTGCTGGTGGTCTACCGCATTGGCCGCAGATTTTATGGGGATGAAGGCGGCCTATACGCGGCGCTGGCCCTGGGAACAGGTTTTGGGCCGTTCATCTATACGCGGTTCATGATCCCGGAAATGCTGGTAGCGCTTTGGCTGGCCATGGGATTTGATTTCTTTCTGACATCGCTGGAACAGAGCGAGCGCGGAGAGCAGCCGTCTCTTTGGGTCTGCTGGGGACTGGCCGCAACGATGGCACTGAACGTCCTGACCAAAGGGTTGATCGGGTTGGTCTTTCCCATCGGCACGATCTTTCTTTATCTGCTGCTCACGAAAAACCTGCGCCACCTGCTGCGGCTGCGGCTGTTTTCAAGCTTTCTGGTTTTTCTGCTTATCGCCGCACCGTGGCATCTGCTGGCCGGGTTGCGCAATCCGGCGCAGGGCGAAGCCAGAGGATTTTTCTGGTTCTACTTTGTCAATGAACATTTCCTGCGCTTCCTGAAAAAGCGCTTTCCTGCCGATTACGACACGGTCCCGCTCTGGCTCTTCTGGGGACTCATGCTGGTCTGGTTGATGCCGTGGACGGCGTTTATGGTCCAGGCAATACGGCAGACGCCGATGAAACTGGCTGAGCTCCGCGCCGGCCTGAGCACGCAGCAGCGCGCAACGCTGATTTTTGCCCTGTGGCCGCTGGTGATTTTACTGTTCTTCAGCTTCTCCAGCCGGCAGGAATATTACGTGCTGCCGGGATTGCCCGGAGTAGCCCTGCTGCTGGGCGGATGGTTGGCACGGGAGTCGGCTTCAGCGCAGGGCAGCCCGGAGCGACGCAGCGGGAAAATTTCTTCGATCATGCTGGTAGTGGCGGGCGTGGCGGTATGTGTGGTCTGCGTGGCGTTGGCATGGCAAGCGAAAACTCCGTCGGCGAACTATGACATCGCCGAACTGCTAAAACAAAACCCACAAGATTACGCGCTCTCTTTTGGACATTTCCTTGATCTCACGCCGCAAGCCATGGGCGCTTTCAAGATTCCATTGCTGGCAACCGGGATTGCTTTTGCGCTGGGCACAGTCCTGAATCTGATGTTGCGGCAAAGAAGTAGAGCGTTCGCGGCCAATATGGCGCTAACGACGATGACTGTGGTGCTACTGTATGCGACCCATCAAGGGCTGGTGATTTTTTCTCCGGTACTTACGTCGAAGGCGCTGGCAGATGCCATCGAGCGGAATTGGAAGCCCGGCGCAATCATTGAAGACAATGGCGATTATGAAGCTGCTTCAAGCGTGAATTACTACACGCGGCATCAGATCCGGATATTGAATGGACGCTGCAACAATATCTGGTACGGATCAAAGTTCCCGGACGCGCCGCCGATCTTTGACGATGATGCATCTTTTGAAAAGCTATGGCGCGGCGACAAGCCTGTTTTTCTGCTTACTGACGCCAAGGCCAGCCCCGATCGCAAGCCGGCGGAGGAGTGTCCGCAGAAGGAACATCTTCCTGATTATGTGGTCCGTGACCAATGCGTGCTGGCGAAGTGGGGTGGCAAGGTGGTGCTTATGAATGCACCGAAACCTTGTCCCGATCAGACTTTGCCGCGCTGACATGCTCAGGCGCGCGCGGATGTGCCGGACGAATCTTGCCATTCTCAAGAATGAAAACTTCGCCGCGCCAATGGACTGTGTGATCGGCAAAACTGGCGAACCAGACGGCGAAAGCCACCAGGTCTCTGATTGGAACCAGCCACAGATGCCGCCAAACAGCGCGGTCATGCACCACACCAACACCAACCTTGATGGCCACGGCAGTGCGCAAAGCCGCAGCCGCGGCGAGTGTTGTCCAGGACCACCAACTCAAAGGCGCAAGCAGGACGGCAAAAATCGCCCACGGCAGCCCGAAGGTGAGCAGCAGGCCAACGTAGCCGAGGCGGCGAGAATCGCGCGTGCTGCGGGCCCAGCGCATCTGGTGCTCAAAAAATCCGCGAAAGCTATACGCGGGCAGATGGGTTTCAACAACAACATCTGTCAACACCACGTCATAACCTGCTTTGGCGATGCGATAGCCAAGTTCGAAATCGTCGGCAAGGTAATCAACCAGTGGGCGCAGACCGCCGATAGCCTCGAGCGCCGTGCGCGACATGGCGAGCGTGGAGCCAAGAGCAAAATGAATTCCGCCTTCAATCTGGCGGGCAACCAGCACGCCCGCGATGAAGTCCGTGCTGATGCCGATGGATTCCAGCTTTGAGCCCAGCGTATCGGCAGCGATGCCGCGATACGGGCAGGTAACCATGCCAACCTGTGGGCTGGCAAATGGGGCCATCACGCGGCGGAGATAGTCTGGCGTAACGTGGATATCACTGTCATTGATAAGAATGTGGTCATACTGCGCGGAGCCCAGCATCTGCACCAGGTTGCTGGTTTTGCGATTGTTGCCCAGCACTTCCGGGCAAACGAGAAGACGGATTTTGCAGCCGGGAAATTCCCGGATCAACCGCTCTACGGCTTCGACGGCGGGATCGTCGGGCTCACTGACGCCGAAAATGATTTCGTACTCCGGATAATCCTGATCGCAGTGGCTGCGGAAACTCTCATACATCTGCGGATCGACGCCACGCAACGGCTTGAGGATGCTTACCGGCGGAGTAATGGCAGGGCCTTGCCGGCTGCACGAACGGAGGAAAGTTCGGGCGCTCCACAGGCATAGCAGGTAAAAGCCCATGCCGCATACGGCCAGCCCAGCCGCTGTCAATCCTGGAAGACCTGGAAGAAGGTTCAACATTGCCGCCCGCAATCTGCTCTCATTCTAAATTGCTTCTTAGCGCCTTAATAATACTTTACAATTCGATGTTTGATGCGGGTAAGTTGGCGATTTTGGCCAAAATTTTTGCGTCTTAGTTCGATACCCTTACATAGTCAGGGCGGTATTCACCTGTCGCCAGTCAATCTTGCGCAGCAGCTCCTTGATGCGGTCTTCCGGGCCAAAGATCCGGACTTCAACGTTTTCAATGAACGGCGTATCGGGTTTGTGAACAAAGAAATTCCGATACACGTCATTCACCTCTTCCCAGCGGCCGTTCTTGGCGCTGCTAAAAAATAAAACGTAGGCCACGCCGTGGCTGAAAGGATTGTTGCGGTCCTTGTGCACAAAAATTGCGCCGGGAATCCTGGGATCAACTTTCGGATCGGGGCCGGTAATCATCGGCACGACCAGCATGTTGAAATGGACCTGCACCTGGAGATGTTGCAGGTCTTCAATCTCCGCGGCTTCAAGCTGTTTTTTTGATATGTCCTTTATCGTGGCCAATTTCTGTAGCCGGGGCTCAACGAGCGTCTTATAGCGCTTTGAGTCTTTGCGGATCTCATAGGTGCGCTGGAGCAGCTGGTCAATATCCATGGGACGGTCGCCAAAGGTGCTCACTGTGGGATGGTCAATGGTGGTGTCGATTTTTTCGTCCCAGTCAGGGCTGCGAAACTGGTCAAGCACCTTGTTCATGGTGTCAGCGTATTTGGTGATGGCCTTTTGCTCGGCCGGGGTCGGCTCATGCGCTTTATAGAACCCAAATACCGCCGTGGCAAATACCACACACATCAGCACGAGCTTCCAAACATGGCGACTCATCAATTTTCTGGCTCCTTGAGATGGCTTTCTTTTCAGGCTGCTGCGGGTGGGGGACCAAATCCTTTGCTGCCCAAATTCATCTTATAATATGGGTAGCTGATGTCGAACCGGATGGTCGCTGTCTGGGTTGCGGACGCCGGGGTTTCCCGGGCTGCGCGATCCAGAGAGAGGAAAGTCCGAACTCCACAGAGCAGTGTGCCGGATAACGTCCGGGAGGGTGGTTTCAAGGTCACTTTACGGAAAGTGCCACAGAGAATATACCGCCTTGCAAGCCGGGGTGAGCGGACGGTGAGAGCCGTTCTGCTCGAACCGGGCGCGAGGGCAAAGCAGGCGCAAGCCTTGCGGAGCCCTCGGATTGAAGGGTAAGGGTGAAAAGGTGCGGTAAGAGCGCACCGCCCGCGCAGTAATGCCGCGGGGCATGGCAAACCCCACACGGAGCAAGACCAAATAGGGAAGGAGTTGAGGATGGCGCAAGCCGTCTTCAGCGCGTGTCTGCTCGACGCGCCAAACTTCCGGGTAGGTCGCTTGAGCCGATCAGCAATGACCGGCCTAGAGGAATGACCGTCAACGGCAGCAATGCCGTACAGAATTCGGCTTACAGGTTTGGCATCACTTGCGGCCCTCAGGTTGTGAAAGCAATCTGAGGGCTTTCAATTTCAATGAGAGAAAATTTTTACCGCAGAGGACGCAGAGGGCGCAAAGGTTAGGCGGAATCGCCAGCAGATTACGCATCAAGATGGGAAGAGCCGCCGGACACGCGCATCCATTTCATCTTCTTCGATCAACTGGCCCTGTTCAGCCTGTTGGATGCCTTGACGTACGGCGTTACGAAAGCGAGTGTCGTCCTCGAGCAGGCGTAAAGCAGCTTCCTTGACCAACTGCGCGGGATCAATGCCTTCATGCGTGGCAATTTTCAAGAGCCGCACTTCTTGCTCATGAGTGAAATGTACTTCCATACGTGTCAGTTTAAGAGGGCATTTCTAACGCTGTCAATAGGTGCGTTAAACGAACCCTTTAACCACAAAGGGCACGAAGGGACACGAAGAAAGCGCCCGTTCAAGCCGATGCCTTGTGCCTGGCTGTTTCTGCGCGACGCACTCGGACTTTAACCTCGATCTGCGAGCCGAGCCGGTTGATGATGGACATCAGGCGATCGACGGTGAACCTTTCGAGGTCAGCGTTGCGGATGCGCGAGAAGTCGGCTGCGGCAATTCCCGTGCGATCGTGCGCCGCGCGCACACTCAGGCCCTCCCGGTCGAGCGCCTTGATGATTTCAGCCGCCAGGATCGCCTTGAACTGTTCAGCATCTGCGTTCTTGTGTCCCAGATTGCGGAACACATTCCCGCTTCCGCGCACTACTTTCAGTTTTTCGTTTTTCATCGCAACATATCCTTCAGCCTCTTCAAGCTTACCGTAAGCCCCTGAGAAAAACCCTCAGCGGCTAAAGCCGATTTCTTCAGCAGCTTTACCGCAGGCCTGAAGGCCTGCTCCACCCCGCGATAATCTACATTTACACAGAAAACGGTCTAGCCTCTTCAAACGGTCCTTGATCCAGCTGGTTTCATTTTGACCAATCTTCCCACTTCAGGCCTTTGACTCTGGAAAACTCGGTTGTGTTGGCGGTAATGAGCGTCATGTCGTGGTGCATGGCCTGGCCAGCAAGCAACAGATCGTAAGCGCCAATGGGTTTTCCTACAGCTTCAAGTTTGGCGCGCAGTTCTCCTGCAATCTTCGCCGCTCCGTCTTCAAAAGGAACAATACCAACAGGGCCGGCGAAGAACGTTTCACAACGACGCGTGTTCTCTGTGAGCCGCGTACTTTTGAAGACGCCATACCACAATTCAAAGGCCACAATCGACGAGGTGAAAAAGCTGCTTCCCTTGTAGAATGTGCGGGTAAACCGGTCCTGCACCGCGTTAGAAACAGGCGACATCAGCGCGATGCAGGCATTGGTATCGAGCAGATAATTCATTTAAAGACCGCTTATTTGAAGAGCGTTCATTTAAAGATCGGGCGCTTGGGCGTTTTGGGCTGACGGCGTTCCTTCATAAACTCCGGGTCCGCGGGGACTTTTTTTAGCTCGGCAAGCCAGCTTTCAGGATCATCCGCCAGCGGTTCCAGCACTACGCTCTTTCCCACACGACGGATGCGGACTTTATCGCCTTTGAAGCGAAATTCTTTGGGCAAGCGTACCGCCTGGCTGCTTCCGTTCTGAAAAAGTTTGGCGAATTGGGTCATAACAATCCCTCGATTAGTATATATTAAAAGTATATACAAAAACAAATTAAAAAGATAAGTGTTTCTTCGTGCTTGGCTTGCGAATAAAATAAGAAAGAATACAAGTTCCAGTATTTATTGATCCTATTTATGAGCCAAATATTAGAAACTTCGCTGGTTAATCATTTGGCGCGCTTCTCGATTCGGCCAGTGTTTCCGAATCCAGGATGTGCTTTAATTGCTACACGCTACGAAATGAAATACGCCTACGAAAATCTGGGGGATGAGCAATTTGAGACGCTATCATTTTTCTTTGTCAAAAGCTTCTCGGAATCGGCGCGCAGGGCTTCTCAAAAGGAAAAGACGGTGGACGCGATGCCAAGTTTGTAGGAACAGCCGAACTCTACCCTAGCAAAGCTTCGCCCTGGAGCGGTACCACGATTATCCAGGCTAAGCACACCAACGGATACAATAAAAGTTTCTCCGAAACGGATTTCTACAATCCAAAGGTGGACAGCACCAGCGTTCTGTCAGAGGAAATTTCCCGCATTAAAAAGCTCCGTGACGGAAAGGAACTCGACAATTACATGCTTTTTGCCAATCGTCGCCTCGCGGGGAACGCCGAAAGTGCTATTGTGGGTTATATTTCCGACAAAACCGGCGTTCCCAAGTCATCCATTTATCTCTGTGGGCTCGAGCAGCTCGAAATTTGGCTGAAAAAGTTTCCGGATGTCGCCACAGACGCCAACTTGGAGTTGGTCGACTCACCCTTGATCGTCAGTCCTGACGAATTGGCTGAGGTGGTACAGGCGTTCGCTGAACATAAAGCAACGATTGCTGCGGTTCTCGATGATCCGCCGACAGGTCGCGTCAGCTACGACAAAAAGAACGCCATCAATGACATGACAAAGGAGTATGCAGACGCACAGCGCAGGCTTTACCTGAAGGAGACGCCGCAAATTCAAAAATTTCTGGCAGCCCCCGAAAATCTCGACGTGCTCCGTCAATATGAAACCACCATCGAGGAATTTCAGCTCAAGATCATCGCCAAGCGCAAGAATTACCAGACCTTCGACGACGTCATGAACTATTTGGTAGATTTATTATTCGCGCGCGACCCAATCCTGAGAAGCCACAAGCGCCTCACGCGCGCGCTTCTTTTTTATATGTATTGGCATTGCGATATTGGAGCATCAGTTGCTACTACGTCCAACTAAACACGCTCACCCGGATCGCACGGTAATCAGCCTGTCCATTCTCCTCCTCGCTCGCCTCAAGACGCGCCGACTGGAGGACTATGGTAGTCTTCGCACGTTCGCCAAGCGCAGCGTCAAGGGCGGCGACGTTCTGTTTCTCCCGGCATTGAATTTTCTTTTCCTCGTCGGTCTGATCGAGTACCGCCCCAAGACAGACTCGGTGGAATACCTCAGACACCAATGAAGCTGTCAAAGCTTTACTGCAATAAACCGGACATCTTCGGGCCGATTGACTTCGTCGGCGGCTTGAACACCATTATTGCTGAAATCCGGCTTCCCGAAAACAAAGCTAAGGACACGCACAACCTCGGAAAGACCACGGTTGGCAGACTTCTCGATTTTTGTTTCTTGCTGGGCAAGGATCCGAAATTTTTTGTTTTCAAACATCTCGACAGGTTCAAAGAATTCATTTTCTACCTTGAAATTGAGCTTGCCGATGCCTCATTCCTGACAGTCCGCCGTGGTGTG
>DASXIL010000813.1:0-3915 GCA_036497985.1 Candidatus Angelobacter sp.
TCGGCTTAACACTGTTGAGCTTCCTATTCCGCCGCTACGTGAGCGCAAAGAAGATATTCCGCTGCTGGCGGCACATTTCCTTAAGCTGTACGCGCAACGGTATCGCAAACCGGTGAAGGGCTTTGATCCTTCAGCATTGCAGAAAATGCTGGACCACGCATGGCCAGGAAATGTCAGGGAATTGGACCATGCCACGGAACGAGCTGTTTTGATGAGCACCAGCGACCACATCCAATCCGGCGATCTGGGCCTGGAAACCGACAAAGCCGTTACCGGGCGCATTGAAGACCTGAGCCTGGAAGAAGTTGAGAACCTGCTGATTAAGAAAGCCCTGGCGCGCCATTCAGGTAATATCAGCCATGCGGCGGACGCGCTCGGTTTGAGCCGAAGCGCGCTCTATCGTCGCATGCAAAAGTATGGCGTCTGATCCGAAATCTCAACTCGTCCGCAGCTTCGCCGCCGTCAAGCCCAGCACTCGGATCAAGCTGAATTTCGACACGCGCATTCTCCTGATGACATTGCTCATCAGCCTGCCCGGCGCGATCGTTGCCGAGCTTTTTCTCTGGCTCGGCAATCATTCCATCGAACTCAAATGGACCGTCACGCTTTTCATCGTGCTGGCCTGGATGATCGGCAGCTCGATGCTGCACGGCCAGATCATCCGCCCGTTGCAAACGCTTTCCAACATGGTGGCGGCCATTCGCGAAGAAGATTTCTCTTTCCGACTGCGCGGCGGCGGACGCGAAGACTCTCTCGCCGACCTGATCTATGAAATCAACGCGCTGGCTATGCGTCTGCAACAGCAAAAAGTAAGCGCGCTTGAGGCCACTGCGCTGCTTAAAAAAGTCATGATGGAGATCGACGTCGCGGTCTTCACCTTCGACCAGCAACAGCGTCTGCGTATCGTCAACCGCGCCGGCGAGCAGCTTATGGGACGCATCGCTCCGCGCATGCTCGGACTCACAGCGGAAGAAGTTGGCCTGAAAGAATTTCTCCAGTCGCCCGGCCCGCAGACCGTGCAGATGACCTTTCCCGGCAAGCATGGCCGATGGGCCATCAGCCACACTGAGTTCCGCGAGAACGGCGTGCCGCACCAACTGCTCATCATCTCCGATCTCAGCCGCGCCCTGCGTGAAGAAGAGCGCCAGGCGTGGCAGCGGCTTATCCGCGTGCTGGGTCATGAGCTCAACAATTCGCTGGCGCCTATCAAATCCATTGCCGGAACGCTGGGCTCGCTCACCGCGCGCGCCGCGCTGCCAGAAGACGTAGCCCAGGACATGAATCAGGGCCTGCGCGTGATTGAAAACCGCGTTGAATCTCTCAATCGATTTATGCAGGCTTACACGCGGCTTGCTCGCATGCCCGCGCCTACGCGCTCTCGCATCGATATTGGCCCCCTGGTGCTGCGCGCCGCATCGCTGGAGCGCCGGCTGCCAGTCATCACGCTCGACGGCCCACCTATAACCATCGAAGCCGACGCTGACCAGATTGAGCAAGTGCTGATCAACCTGATCCGCAACGCCGTCGACGCCTCGCTTGACCCGACGCTTAAACATCCCGGCACGGTTGAAGTAGGCTGGCGCACCAACGCACGCAGCGTTGAAGTCTTCATCCGCGACCAGGGCCCCGGCCTGCTCAACAGCGACAATCTTTTTGTTCCATTCTTCACCACCAAGCACGGCGGCAGCGGCATTGGTCTGATCCTGAGCCGCCAGATCGCTGAAGCCCACGGCGGCGTGCTGCAACTCGCCAACCGCGCTGACCGTACCGGATGTGAAGCCGTGCTGGCGTTACCGATCACGTATGACGGGACGGGTGGGTAGGCCATGGTGCAGGCTCAGCATCCAGCCTCGATTGAGGCAACATCGGCGTTTACGACACTCACGTTGCACTGCGCCCTCAGCTGTGGCTTTTTCTTCGATCCGTGTCATCACTGTTAATCAGCGGTAGGAATCTCGGGTTTTCCGATCACTCCGTGTTCCTTCGTGTCCTCTGTGGTTGAAGGTTTTGGTTTTATTTGCTCCGATCAGTGTCATCAGTGTTAATCAGTGGTAGAGTTCTGGCGATTTTGGCAATCTCTTTCTTTAGCTCCAACACTGGGATCGGGCACTCCTCCCAGTTATGTTCCCAACACACAATCAAGTCACAGCCGTTCGGATCGTGCCCATGCTTCATGAAATTCCTGCTCTCCTGTTCCAGCTCGATTCTTACGCGTTGCAGCTTGTCCTTTCCCACCATCCTCAAGGCCTCAATATCCGGAAACTCCGCTTGCACCCGCAATACCAGAAAGCCGAGCCGGTCCGCGATTGCTCCAAACAGGAAGAAAACTCCGAACTCATTCGTCGGCGCAAATACCAGTGCCCCGCACTGTATTGGTGCACCGTACGTGGGCTGGCCCGGCATGGCTTGCGCAAACGGTCCCGCGAACGTTAGCGGGCTGGCAGGCTGTGGTTCGCGCGTATCATGCACCAGCGCCAGCACGTCTTTCCATTCTTCCGCCAGCCCGCTCCCCTCGGCAAATCTTTTCAGTCCGCCCGGCACAAAGTTCCAGCTCACAAAGCGCGTTTTGAGCGGTCTCACGCTGTACTGGCTTAATTCTTCATATTCTTTCATCGTCGGCAGTTTTTTCAGCTGCCTGGCTACTCGCGCCCAGTCATGGAACAAATTCTCCATCTCCACTTTCTTGTTGCTTGACGTTCTTTCCAGCTTGCATTCGCGCAAAGCTTGTTGAAGCGTGCCAAAGTTCCGGGTCAAATCGCGGCGGCTTACTTCGCCGTAGGTCTTCAATTCCTCGCGCGTTGGTACGCGCCCCAGGTTCGTTGTGCACTTCAAGATGGCTGTAATTACCTCTTCTTTACTCATGTTTTTCTCTCCGTAGAAAGGTTTGATTTTGTGGCGCCGGCTCTCTTGCCGGTGATGTAAGGCCTGGTTTTTGTGGCACCGGCACTCTTGCCGGTGATGAAACTTGACCTCGACCCGCATAGACTTTGCGCCCCTTCGCGCCCTTTGCGGTGAATGATTGCCTTTTCTGAGATCTGGGATCGGTTTGAACACACTTCCGCCCGCAATGAATAGGGGCTGTTTTCAAACCACATGAGGCCGCGGTAACTGTGGACCCAACGATGGCCCGCAGACTGCAGGGTTGCTGGCCTTTCCGGGCGTTTCAAGGGTTTTTCCCGCCGATGCCGCTCTCGGTCTTTCAGCGCGGATTATCGGCGAAATAAATACGGCAGTCAATAGGATTTTCGGCCAGTATTTGCTCGGAAATTAGTACATCTTGACAAACCCCGACCCAGAAACCATTCACTTGTCGCACAAACGATTCATCATTGAAGCTTGAAATGGAACTTCTTGAGAAATTAAAAAACTCCTCGGAGCAACTATCCAGAGCTGCTCCTCCTCCAACCTTCAAATCGCTTCACGGGCCCTGATCTCAGTTGCAGGGAGTTCGCCAATGCCTCGTAAGCTTCTCCGCACGGTAGCTACTCTTGTTCTTCTTCTGGTTTCAAATTTCACTTTTGCCCAACATCATAGCTCTCACTCCAGTTCGCAATTGGATCAATACGTTGAACAAGTTTCCGAATTGAGCTCGCGCGCACGCGCCAACGTCTATTTCGCAAGTCCACAATCCATCTTTCGCGGTGTACAGGTAAACTTTGTCAACGTCGGGACCGGCAATCTGACTTTCCTGCGTCGAGATCTCGTCACTTCTGGGCGGATTCCATTGGTGTTTGCCCGTGTGTACGATTCCAGCGGCAAGGGCAGTATCGACTTCGGTCCCGGGTGGACTCTTTCTGCGGCGGAATCGATCACTATGGATGACGGCAAAGCCCATCTTCTCAGCGAGAACGGGTCAATCATCGATTTCGTCAAAGTTGATGACACCAGTTTTGGGTTGGAAAAAGACTACCCATC
>DASXIL010000814.1:0-4730 GCA_036497985.1 Candidatus Angelobacter sp.
TTTCCGCCGAAGGTGGAGCAGGAAATTTTTTCCCACAAAGCGGGTGAGACCTTCCGCTCCGATGAAGGAACAGGCCACCTGATTTATCGGGTCGAAAGCAGGCAAACCAGTCCGCTGGAGAGCGTAAAAGCCGAGATAACCCAGCAGCTATTTCGCCAGAAGATGGAGGCCAAGACGAAAGAGTTGAATTCGCCCGTGCACACCGAATATGACGAAAAATATTTCGGTCCACCGGTTGCGCCAATGCAGCTCAAGCCACCTACGCCACCGAATCCGCAGGGCAGATAACAGATAGAAGATAAAATTGAGATGAGTTCCAAGACCGCCGGGTATTGCAGGCTGCGGATTGAAAAGTGCAATCGTGGCGTGATTGCGACACCCTTTAAGCAACAGAACGCATGGCTGCAAACACCCAAAAACCGACAGTGCTGATTACCGGAGTTTCCGGCAACCTGGGAACACGTCTGCTCAGGCAACTGGCAGACTATAACGTAATCGGCACGGACGTTCGCGAACCGGAAGATGCGTCTGCTCTGGCGCGCTTTGAAAAAGTTGATCTGGCGGAAGAGCGCTCCTGCGATCAATTGCTGGAGCTGATGCGAGCGCACCGTCCGGAATCAGTGGTGCATCTGGCTTTCATTCTGGATCCGATGCGTTCAGGCGTGGTGGAAAAGAAACGCATGTGGCGGGTGAACGTGGCGGGCACTAGCCGCGTTACTGAAGCCATTGCCGAGCACAACCGTATGGTGGGCGTGATAGACAAATTTATTTTTCCCAGCAGCGCGTTGGTCTATGGTCCTGACCTGCCCAAGCCCGTTACGGAAGATGCTCATCTGAACGCGCAAAGCTTGCCGTATGCGCTGCATCAGCAGGAAGCCGACCGCACAGTGCAATCGCGGGTCAAGAGCATGAAGACCAAGGTGTACATTCTTCGACCGCACGTTTTTGCCGGGCCGACGGTACAGAATTATCAGATGGGCGTGCTGCACGGTATTCCCGGCGGCAAAGGCCGACTGGCAGAGCGGCTGCGCCGGCAGGGCAAGCGCCTGCCGCTATGGCTGCCTTCGCGCGGCGATTATCTGGAGCACAAGTTTCAGTTTGTACATATTGATGACGTCGCGCGGCTCATCGCACACATACTGCAACGCAAACTGACAGACCCAAAGCTGACGGTCCTGAACGTCGCTGGCCGTGGAGATCCGCTGGAACTGCGCCGATGCATTGACATCGCCAAGATTGAGGTCCAACGAGTGCCTGGCAGGTCCATTTGCAGGCAGGCCCTCCGCGTGCTGTGGGACCTTGGCGTTTCAGATATTCCGCCGGAAGCGCTTCCCTACCTGCTGGGCTCCAGCACCATGGACACCGCTCGGCTGCGCGTTTTTCTCGGCGAGCACTACCGCAGCGTGATTGAGCACACCTGCGAAGAAGCGCTGGCGGAAAGCTTTACCAGCATGCCTGTGGCGACTTCAGCGGCGAAGAGCTAAGAATCTCACCACTGATTAACACTGATGACGCAATCTGCGAGACGTAGCATGCTACGTTTCTACGTAAACATTGCCTCTCGATTATCCGCGCTGGCGTTCTGGCTTGATTTGTGGTCTTTGCGGCGCTGGACAGCAACCAGGTTCGCAGTGCGCCAGAATCTCTGTTGTTGGCGAATGCAACACCATATCGCAAACCATGCTGACCAGCTTAGGATGCGCGCCTGCAGTTCCGGCGCGGACCATCTTCATTCCAATTTGGTCACATAGCGCTCGCGCTTCCGTATCCAGATCGTAGAGCACTTCCATGTGATCGGAAATAAATCCAATAGGACAGATAATCACGCTGCGAACGCCGGCTGCATGTTGTTCGTGCAAATAATCGCAAATATCCGGTGCAAGCCACGGCTGCGTGGGAGGACCGCTGCGGCTCTGGTAAACCAGCGTCCAATTGCTCATGCCACAAGCAGCGGCCACGCGCGCGCTCGCTTCCTTTAACTGCCGCAGGTACGGAGAAGCGTCAGCCATGCTTACCGGAATGCTGTGCGCGGTAAAAATGAGTTGCTCGGCCCCTTGCAGTTCGACCATCGCCGCGCGAACGCGGTCCGCCATGGCCTCAATGAATTCCGGGCGATCGCAGAAATTCGGCAGTTTTTCAATCACCATGTCCTGCGTTCCCGCTGCTTGCTGCGCCCTCGCAATGTCCTCGCGATACTGGCGGCAACCTGAGTACGATCCAAAAGCCGACGTAGCAAGCGCCGCAGCGCGACGAACGCCTTCAGCCTGCATCTGCTTCAGCGTGTCTGCCAGGAAAGGATGCCAGTTGCGATTTCCCCAATAGACCGGCATAGCAATGCTCTGGCTTCTGCACTCGCCTTCCAGCGCGGCTATCAATTGCTTGTTCTGGTCATTGATGGGGCTGCGACCGTCAAAGTGATAGTAGTGCTCGGCCACTTCCAGCATGCGTTCACGCGGGACGTTCTTGCCGCGCAACACGTTTTCCAGAAATGGCAACACATCTTCATGTTTTTCCGGGCCGCCAAAAGAGACAACCAGCAGTGCGTCAAATGTGTTCATGGGAAGCGCCAATTCTAAATCATCAGTCTCACAGCGTCGTTTAAACCAATGGATTAGCCAGCATCGCAGCTATAATCTCCAGCCATGCGCGCTTCAACCATTTCAAAGCCAGTGCTATCAACGATTGCCATATTGCTTCTCTGCTCCGCCGCCAACGCCGTGCAAGCCACTAACTTAGCCGCCGATCTTAAAACTGCCGATCTTGACGCCATCGTTCAGCGCGTCATCGCGCAGGAGCGTGTCGTCGGAGCGTCAGTGCTGGTAGCCAGAGGCGACAGCATCCTGTTGCACAAAGGCTATGGCTTCGCCGATCTCGCACTGGAAGCTCCGGCAAAAGATGAAACCGTATATCACATTGTCGGGCCCATGCTGCCGTTTACCGGCATTGCGGTGATGCAGCAGGTGGAGCGCGGCAAACTTTCGCTGGACGACGACATTTCCAAATTCATTCCTGAATTTCCTTTGCAGGGCCATCACGTCACGGTGCGGCAACTGCTCAACCATACTTCCGGCATTGTGGACTACCACTATCTGGGCGATCCCATTGAAGCCACCAGCCGCCAACCTAAAGCGCTGGATGAAGTAATGGCCCTATATGCCGGTAAAAACTGGGTCAATGATCCCGGCAAGAAGTGGGACTGGTCCATCTCCGGCTTCAACCTTCTGGTCACCATTGTGGAGCGCGTTACCGGCCAGAGCTTCCCCGATTATGTGCAGCAAAACATCTTCAAGCCCGCCGGAGTGAAGTCAACTTCTTACTGTGACGATTTCACCCTCACCCGCGCCCTTGCGCACGCATATCGCAAAGTCGGCGGCGGCGTTGGTACGAATTATGTTGAGGCCCATGAAAACGGCATGGCCTATAACTCTGATCTGCGCTTCTGCTCCACCGTGGGCGATCTTCTGCAGCTATGGCGCGCTATCCAGCAGAAATCGCTCGTCCGTCCGGAAACTTTCCGGCAGATGACTATTGCTGAAGGCGCTGCGGCGCATATGTCCGCGCAGGACCCCAAAGCGCAATACGGATTCGCCATGATCCTGAACCATGAAGAAGGGCTTCACCAAGAAGGCCGTCAACAAGAAGATCATCGCCGCATTGGCCAGCACGGATCGCTCATGGGATACAGCGGCAGCCTGTATGACTTTCCTGAAGACAATCTCACCATCATTGTCCTGACCAATACTGAAGACCAGAACGCTTACGCCATCACGCGCGCTCTGGGCCGCGCGATCCTTGGCTTGCCCGCGCTTCCCGCGCCTAAACATGAAGGCGAGCCAGCGCTGGCGGATAAATCAATCTCCGCCGACGAACGCAAGCAGTTTGCCGGAACCTTTGTGCTCAAGCTTGGCCAAGTGGGCGCGAACCTGCATGACTCTTTCGCGCAATATCGCCGGACATACCGCGTGTTTGACGAGAATGGCCGCCTCATGATCCAGCCGCTGGGAGAAGCCCCGGAGCGCCTGCTCAAACAGGATGACGGCAGCTTTGCCATGCGATCGTCACCGCAGACCCGCATCTCATTTGCGATGCAGAACGGCCACGCCGTGACGATGAAGCTGGATTCACCGGGATTTCCCCTGGCCGGAGCGCGCGTGGGAGATGGCGATCCGGCAACGTTTCACGGGCAGTTGAAGTAGCCGGATCGCAGAACGAGCCTTCGCTTGATCTACCTACTCGAATCGTGGAGCGCAGTCACGGGCCCCATGCACGCCCGATTTTGGCTTGCATGGGCAAAGAAGCCCTCGCCTGCGGGGTCTTGCCTTTCCCGATCACGGCGATCACGCGCGATGTCGGCGATTCCGGCGATCTCCTCTACTTGCAGTCACCTTTAAGGATCGCCTCCGGCACAGCGGTCTTGTGTGAAGCCATGCTGCTGCGGAACCACTCGGCGTCAGTGCTTTGCCCTTTGCGCGCGCAGCAGGTAATGAACGGCCGGTAGGCTGCGCCCCCGCAGTCGGCGGACGTGGTGCATCGAATACCACAACCACACTGGCAGAATCCCCCCTTCGTGGCGCCGGTGTTTATTGCATCCGGCTGTGACGCCAGGCCCGCGGTCTGGGACAGCATATCCAGCGAGAGCACGGTTTTGAGCGAGAGGTCCGGCATCAGGTAAGTCCGTATGGCCGGAGCGGCTGTTGCATTTGAAGAACTGGAATCAGACGTTGCAGCAA
>DASXIL010000815.1:0-9394 GCA_036497985.1 Candidatus Angelobacter sp.
AGAGGTGCTGGCGCGGTTGATTCATAAGTTGTCCCGGCGGTCTGGCAAAACGATGGTCAAGGTGAATTGCGCGGCGCTGCCGGCGGATCTGTTGGAAAGTGAACTCTTCGGCTACGAACCGGGCGCTTTTACCGGCGCGAACCGTTCCAAACCCGGCACGTTGGAACTTTGTGACAAAGGCACCGTCTTTATGGATGAGATTGGAGAAATGAGTCCGACAGTGCAAGCCAAACTTCTACATGTGTTGCAGGATGGCCGATTTTCACGGTTGGGAGGGCGAACCCACTCTGACCTCGGATTTTCGGGTGCTGGCCGCAACCAACATCAATGTGAAAGAAGCCATCAGCACCAGAGCTTTCCGTGAAGATCTGTATTACCGGCTGAACGCGTTCACCATCAATGTTCCGCCATTGCGTGAGCGCAGTGAAGAGATTCCGATCCTGGTGAAACACTTTATGCAGCAGTTTTCAGAAAAGTATGATTGCTCGCCGGCGGAGTGCTCACTCAATTTGATCCGAGCCTGCCTGCGTTACTCCTGGCCGGGTAACCTGCGCGAGCTGGGCAACTTCATCAAGCGATACATGGTGGCTTCGGGATGAGGATGCCGCCATCGCTGAGCTTGAAGAGCAACAAACTCCATCAGGGCTTGACGCAGAGTTTACCGATGAAGACTCCGTAATCAGCGCCGGAGGCTTAAAGTCGATGGTGCAAAATTTGAAGGAACGAGCAGAACCCAAGATTATTGAGCGCGTACTCATCGCCACCAAATGGAACTGCAAGCTCGCGGCAAAGCAGCTGAAGATCAGCTATAAAGCGCTACTCTACAAGATGAAGCAGTACCACGTTCTTCCTCCAGGTGTGACCGGCCCCGGACTGCCCAACGCGCAAGGCTAAGAGAGATCACGCAACGCTCATCCGAGTTGATGATGCGCGTGCTCACGCGTTGCCGTTCCCCCCATCCTTGTCGCTTCCCTTCTCAATTTGCTTCTGGAAATCCGGTTCCACCCGGACGGTGGAAAACGAATTCCAATCGCCGTAAAAACAAGTCTCTTCAACCGCGCCAGCGAATACAAATCTATTCATTTTTGCCAGCTGTAACTAATAGATAAGCCAGTGACAAGATGCTTTTCCGCGCTGCGACTACCGCCTGCTTGCGCGCTCAGCCGCGGCGTGGCAGTGCAGATGCATTTACGCAAACCGTCCATCGCTCTTCGGGAAGCAATGGACTGCCGCGTGAGCGCCCAGCGCCTGCGCGAGCACGGTCTCTCCCAAACAGTCCCATGGTGTCGGCGACAGCAGGGCCGATCGATGACTCTGTGCGCTCTTCCGGGGAATCACCACGGTCTGGCACGCCGAACAAGGCAACCAGACAAAAGGAAAACTTTTGCGATGAGAAGTATGAACACAACATTTCGTCCGCTGGCGGTTCGCGATCTGCCGGCTCCTATGCAGCTTGCGCTCTGGTGCCTTGCTGTCTTATTTGCATTCGCAGCGTCAGCGCATGCGCAAAACGTTACGGTGCTCAACGTACCGACCACAACCACACTGTGGGCCGGAACCACGGGATTTGCCACTGCGGGCTTATCCTCTTTGACTTTTCCCGTTTCGGGTTTGATACTGCCGGGTACAGCCATCAGCAAATTTACCGGTAAGCCGGAACGCCACCTGCGGTACGGTGACGCGAGCAATGGTTTCTGCCGCATTGATCCGGAAATCGATGATCCGGATCTGGCGCAGCCCTCGCCTGGTATCGGACGTTTCAACAACATCATCACTACCTGCGTCGGAGCCATTCAAGCGGGCGCTTTCGCTCCCATGCAGGCAACGTTTGATGCGACCACAAATACAATCTACGCAGCAGACATTCCACGCACGGCGAACGGCGTGATCCGCATGCATTACATTCCCAGCGGCGACAACGGACATGGTTCGATCGATCCTATCCACGTTCAATCATTGATGGGCTCGCAGACCTCGCGAAATGCGGCGGGCGGCTGCCCGGTGGTGACGGACCCGCGCAATGGCGCGACTCCCTTTACCATGTCTTCAGTTGCGCTGGGGCCGGACGGCAATCTATACATCGGCTGGATGCGCAACGGCACTATCGCACGAATTCCTCATCCCGCCACATTCGATCCTTCAAACCCCGCTGATTGCGCCAGTATTGACGTGCCCATCTTTGCTTCCGATGCAAGGCTTGGCGCTGGCGGCGCTGCCGGTCACACGTTTGGGTTGGCCTGGATTGGACATACGCTCTTTGGCGGACAACATCAGTCCGTGGTTCAAAGACAACGCTGACCAGTGTTTGACTCCGGCTAACGGCATGGTGCGTTGCGGGCCGGTTCAGGGCGCAGGCACGGAAATCCTGGGCGCTTTTGTTCCCGGGCCTCACATCTTCCCAATCCCTCCATTCAGATCAGTGTCCTCAGTGTGAATCAGTGGTAAAGCTTTTCTTCTGATCCGCGTTTATCCGTGTTAATCCGCGGTAGGCTTTGCCTTCCTCCTTTTTCAGATTGGAACGAAATAACCCACTGTAGCGCATTTTTATGCCCGAATCAATAGCGAAACAGTACAATGACAAGATTGGCATCCGGCCATCTTGACAAAACCACCCTGCGTAAACATCGCGTTCTCGCCCCGCTTGACAAGCCATCCCCTTGTTCCACGATCGTCTCGGAACGCCGGGAATGCTTTCAACTTTGAGGTCCGTGCAGCCAGGGACAGCCCGGTTCTGGCTTCCCCACGTGGAGACGCCCTCGGCTGCCATCTGAGTGATGTTTGCCCTGCCCGTAATTACCTTCGTTAATGACCTTCGGACTCTAACCAACAGAGCTCGTCCATGGTAAAAATCTAGTTAACGATCTGCCATTTGCCGCTTCATGCTTCATCCGTCTCCCCCAACAGGTTTTTGAGTTGAACTATTTGCCGGAATAAACCGGTGAATCGGGGTGAGGTCCGTAATGCGTCAGATCAGGGTGTTATTGTCTATTGCCGGTCTTGCAGCGCTCAGCGCGTGTGCTGGTTGCAACAATCTGGGGTCCAACAGTCTGGGTTCCAAAAATCTTCGCTCCAGTGATCGCACGGTCGGGGTCGGTCCGAACACCGCCTCACCTGTTGCCGCCCACAGTGCTGCTGGCAGCATAGCGCCCAAGGAGACTCCGGCAGCCACAATCCGCCCAGTCGCGAAGATTACTTCTGCTTCCCCGGCTGACAAGCTGATCGCGCTCACATTTGACGATGGTCCCCGGCCCTATGTCCTGTTCGGCAGCAAGGCAGTCCATCCTGCTCCGGGCCTGGTCGATATTCTCGACCAGAATGGCGTCAAAGCGACATTTTTTGTGGTCGGCTGGCGGCTTACTCCCAAAACCTGGGGAGAGCCCAAGCACGAAGAAGACATCGGCGTTTCCTGCCTTGACGCAGCCGCTCAACTGATTCGGCGCGGTCACGAATTGGAAGATCACACCTACAGCCATCTGGAACTGCGCAGCGCAGAGAAGAAAAATGGCGAGCTGTGGGTCATGCATGACGTGGATCGCGGAGCCCAGGCCATCAAGGCCGTCACCGGCACGCAACCGCGGTACGTCCGCCCTCCGGACTGGATCATCACCACTGATGCGCGGCGCGACCTGCAACAGCAGGGCTATAACGTGCTGACTATTTCCTCGGAAAATCCCATCGCCTTGCGTGACGTGAACTCGCTCGACTATCTATGCGCCGGCAAAGCGGTTGGATGTCCCAAGCCATCCCTGCCGGATGCAGTGTTACAGCAAGTGGAGCAGCGCGAGAAAAAAGGGACCTACACACACATTCTGGCCTTCCATGAACTTTCGACTACTGCTGCGATCATGCCTCGGCTGATTAGCGATCTCAAAGCGCGAGGCTATCGCTTTGTAACGCTGACGGAGTACATGAAGCTGGTTGGGTCGAAACCCGGTGAGACGGTGAAACAGCAGGCGGCGATAACGAAGCTGAGCAGGCTCGTCCTGAGCCGTTAGCCGATCCTTGAGAAAGGATGCGCCGCCCGACCCACCGTTTTATAGAATTCCTCGGCTATGATGAAATGATCGCCATTCATTTGCGGAGGCACACATGGGCCGATTCAACGGACTGACGCTTGCGGTTCTCTTCATGACTCTGATCAGGCTTGAAGGCTGTCAGGATCTGGTTCCACACGACACGCGTAGCCTACTCATCCCTACGTTTCACCGCTCAGAGATCCTTGGCTTTGTCGCGGGTTTTGGGACTACCTTCGCCGCTGTGCCGGACTTGGTGGCGATGCTCAGGCGCCGTTCAAGCGCTGGGATGAATCCGAGGATGGCGGCAATTATGGGTGCCTTCCAGGTCTTCTGGGTCTATTACGGCTTGCTGATTGCTTCGCGGCCTGTGATCGCATGGAACCTGGTCGCAGTATTCATCAATTTCCTAAGCGTCGGCGCATACCTGCATTTCGTGCGGAAAGAAAAAGCTAAAAGAGAAGACGCGCGCTTTAAGAGTTGATGGGCGACCGGACTCGGGTCCGAGCGCTGCCTCGTTAGACCTTTATAAAGATCTTCTTCCGGTACAAGGCCCAGGCCGCAAGGGTCCACACGGCGGTAAAGCTGAGCGCGAAGGCCAGCGACGCATTCTTCTCCTGCGCTAGCGGGGCGAACCAATGCTCATAGACCCAGGCCTGCACTGTGATTGTTTGAGTTCCGTTAGCCACTTTAATCATCGTCCACAGTTTGGCGGCGAACGTTGAAAGTGCATAGACCACGATCGCGTTCATTCCCAGCCAGAGGAACGGTCGTGACCAGAGCCGCCAGCCGCGCATCTCAATCAACCACCAGCAGAGCGCCAGCAGAAGGCAGGCGGCCCCCGCGGTAAAGAACACGTAGGAACTCGTCCACAGCGGCTTGTAGATCGGAAACCAGGGATGCCACGCGTAGCCGGCAATCACGCCCGCGATCCCGGCAATGAGAAGTCCGCGTACTTTGTGCGGGAGACTTGTGGCGCCGCGCAGAAATTCACCGGCCAGCGTTCCCAGCAGTGTAGTAGCGATAGCCGGAAACGTGCTCAGCACGCCTTCGGGATCAAAGTCTTTGCGGTAGAGGTGGCCAGACATCAACAGTCGGTCAAGCCATCCGGCCAGGCTGCAGTGCTGGGTCATCCAGGCGGCATGGTCGCATCCTGGAACCGGAACGAACCGCATCACGGCATAGTATCCTGCAAGCAATCCGGCTATCCAGATAATCCGGCCGCGGGTTGAAGTCCACAGCGTAATTGCCGCGGCGAACAGATACACCACGGCGATTCTCTGCAAAACTCCCGGATACCGCATGTGCGAGAAATTGAAGTAGGGCAGTATCCGGATGGCGTAGCCGATCAGTAATATGAGCGCGCTCCGGCGCAGTGCGTGCTTCATAAGCGCGAGCCGCGAGTCGCCACGCGCCTGTCGCGCCGCAAATGACAACACCATCGACGTCCCGACGATAAACAGGAAGAACGGAAAAATCAGGTCTGTAGGTGTCCATCCATTGACGTCAATCCACCATTTGCCTGAATACCAGCCAGCCGGGTGTTCGCTCATCAATTCGTCGGCGTGATCCAGAGGCCAGTATGAAGCCGCGCCTGGGTCGTTCACCAGGATCATGCCTGCGATCGTCAACCCGCGGAAGACATCCAGCGACTCAAGCCGCTGCGGTCCGGTGGCCGGAGGCGTGGCGCCGGCAAGTATTGTTCTCGGCTTGATCGTGGTGTCAGTTGAGGTTGCCATCGTGTGCCACGCTCTTTATATCAGGGATGTTCAGCGGCCGGCCATAGCGGTCTGTGGCTCTGCAGCGTCAGCTTCTTCTGGCGGACGCGCGGGACATGGACTCGCCCAGGTGTGTCCGCATGCTTTAGCTGAACGTATCTTGCGTCCGGCGAGACTGAAAGTAAACAGTCAAGAGTATATGTACCCGCGGAGCCTTCCGCGATTGGTGACAGGCGCAAATAAATTGGGGCTGCCGTTTGCGGGGAATTCTTCGGCAGCCCCGTTTACGGCTGTAGCGCCATCGGGCTGGCCCACAGTCGCAACTTGTTGGTAAGCGCCGCAGTCCCGGTCAAGACCTGCGCTCCATAAGGCAGCGTAAAGCCAGTAGCCAGAAGCGTGTTGCTGGCAGTGGGAGGAGCGCCTCGCGCAATGGCGTTGGTTAGCCCAAAAAGAAGGGCTAGAATTGTCAAAGCACAGCTTTGAAAATATTTTTTAGTGGGCCCGCATTCGTAGGGGCTTCTCCGTTTCGCTGGAATGTTCTGCTTCAAACTTCTCATGGGCGTGCCTTGGCATGCCTTTCCCCCGGAAGCGCTGCTAGTACGGCGGATCATTGGAGGTTTGCTTCCTCAGGTAAGCGAAAAGCATGCCGCTTCGGTCAATTCTGTTGAAGGCGTTTCATGCAAACGCCGATTGATCCGACGGCAACTTTGGGCCACGAAGTAACCACAACGATGTGACCATAGAGGTCTTATCGAGTGAGTGCTAACACAATTAATCTTCGTCGCTTGAGTTGCTAACGCTTATCGAGGATGGCAGCCAGAGAAATCCCCTGGAGCCAATAAGCGCGGTTCGTCCCGAGGCACCCGCGGGTTAATGGGCGTGTTTTTAAAGTTTCAGGATGCCTTCAAACAAAAATCGAGCATCCGGCCTGCAACGAACATGAGACCGGAATAATACAAGAAACTCATTAAAAATACATTAAAAATTCTAATCTCAGCACGTAAGCGCCACCCAAAGTGCTCAATTGGCTAGAGAAAAATGTAGCTGATCGATGCGCTAATTTCCGGCTCTCGCTCATTTCTAAGAATATGAAAGGTCGGACACCGAAACATGATTTTTGGCTGATGCGCGGTGCCCAGCCGCTACCAGTGCCGGTGCCCGACCTTTTGCCGGAAGCCCGATTCCGGCGTTCCTCACCACCCCGCAAAGAGTGGTGAAGAAATCAATCTTGAGCTTGCTGTATTTCAAACTTGCTGCCCTGATGAGCACGTTCAGAATGGCCAGTTATTCTTGCGGGCCCCCGCATCTATCGGGTGAATGTGTTGGCAAACTCATCGCATTGCGATGGATTAGTCCTGCCGGAAACATTTCTGAATTGGGCTCTGGGCGGCTCGGAGCGTGCCTTCAGCTCAAGAGCTTGGAAAGACCTTTAGCGTCTAAGGGGTATCACAAGATTCGACGGGCTTTGGCAAAGCGGAGAAGCGGTGCGAGTATTAAGAAAGAGCTTCGGCGTCACAAACATGTGCAGCCGAGAGGCTCTTACAGCAATCCTTTGCGGAGCGTTTCCGTGGGTCTTGGGGACACGCACCGTAATGAAACTGGGAACAACGTAATCGAAATCGACCGTAACTACTGGCGGAGTATCGTCATAGTGATCCGGATCGTAGGAGTCGGACCGGCAGCATGAAGTTCCTGCCAGAAAAAACATCAGGCCAAGAACAATACCGCGCAACGTTCTATGAGAAACCAGGAACATCTTCGCCTTAATCTTTCACAATCCTAAGTAAGATTGCATTTGGGGAGCGTAAGCTCACCATGACACGCATATGTTAACAGAATCTTGGAACAAGATTAAAATTTCTGAAACAATCGGTTTTCGGCTCGGTCGGCTGGTAGACTTGCAGACGGGCATCGAATCGCTTCAAATCAAGCAAAACTTGTTTACGGTCCGTCCACCCTCGATTTTCGCCTCTTCCCTCCCCTGGCGTCGGTGACGATGCTGCGCTCCGGAACGAAATTGAACACAGAACAACAGGAAGACCTTCTGGCAGTCACGACTCAACCGCGTGATGGCGAAGCTGCAGAGATGGCCCAGCTTGACGCAATGGAGAATGCCGCGAAGAACCGTTTTAGCGGCTTTCAATCTGCTTTCAATCAGACGGAGGGGACAGATCTGAGGAGCTTTGCTAAAATGGTTAAGTTGCGTCTTCAAACCTGCGCGCCCTTAGCTCAGCTGGATAGAGCGTCTGACTACGAATCAGAAGGCCGGGAGTTCGAATCTCTCAGGGCGCGCCATTCCTTCGATTTTGCTCTTTGGAAGATCACGTCAAAGGGCTTTCTATATATAGGATAAAGAGATACGCCATCCATGCGGCAGTTCGAGAGTACCATTTTGAGCAGTTTGGCTTGTTCCGCCGGAGTCTGCGTAACATACAGAAAATAAGCCTTGTTCGCGAGTTCTAAAGTCCTTTTTGCGGTGAGCAGTTGATCGGGGCTGGCGTCCTGTCATCCCTGCATGGCCATGATTATCTGCTGTTCCTCCATCTGCCATTCGGCGGTTTTGCGCTGTCAGAAGTCCTCAGAGATTTTGCTGTCCAATTTGTCCATATAGGCTTGATCGATGCGGCTGCGAACCGCTGTGAGGCGCTGCTGCAATTTCTCCTGCTGCGCTTTCTTCTCGCTGTGGGAATGGCGCTCCACTTCAGTAAGCGAGTCCTGCAACTGCACCAGAACGTCGTCGGGGATGTGAATGTCTTTGAGCACCTGCCCGAGCCGTTCTCCGACTTGTTCCTCCCGCATGTATGGCAGTTCGCATTTCCCTTTGTACCCGGTGCAATGGTAGTAGATGTATTTCTGCTTCTTGATCTCGGCGGCAATCATGCAGTTGTCATGCGCACAGTTGAGCAGGCCCGCGAAAGCAAAACCGTGCTTGCGATACTTGGGCCGATTGTGGCCATTAAGAACGTCTTGCACGCGGTTGAAAAGCTCGGAGCTGATAATCAGTTCGTGGGTGCCTTTGTGGCGCTGTGCGTCCATGGCTCATGTTACTGGGTGCCCTTCCCGGTCTCCTGGCGGAAACGTATCTTCTGGCAACATTCAACACGAAGCGCTGGAATCACGTCGTACTTGTCATGATTGGGATTACGCTGATTTGTTCTTCCGTCCTCACCTTCATATATAGAAAAGCGGGGCGCTTCAAGCCACACAGGAACGGGTATTGGCTGCCGTGGTTCACATTTCCAATCGGTATCGAGACTGGGTTTTCTTCTGCTGGCGCGGGTGCCCTGGGTACGATTCTGTTATTCAACTACTCTGATATGCCCCCGAGCAGGGTCGTGGGTACCGATCTACTGTTCGGCATTGCTCTGGCAGCTGGGGGCACATTGTTTCATTTCAGCCTTGGCTCGATAAGCACATCAAGCTTAAAGGAACCTCCTGATAGGAGGAATACCAGGGGTCCTGTTGGGCTGCACCTTGGCGCCACGCGTGCCGGCAATCCGACTGAAACCTGTCATTATCGGCCTCACCTTCGTATTGGGCTTACAGCTGGTTTGGCATGGTGTGCGCGTGTGGCCTTAGTTGCTTGGCCTAGTATGAGGTTGAAACAGAATGCTGTTGAACCACAAAGAAAATGTCCACTTCCCATCACAATAGAAATGTCCC
>DASXIL010000816.1:0-7288 GCA_036497985.1 Candidatus Angelobacter sp.
CGGAGCAGGTGGCTCCGGTAACGGCGTTTTCGCGACGCTCACCTTCACGCGTGTCATAAAAATTCAACGGCTGCCACCAATACTTGCTAGATCCGGATGTCAGCGGGGTTCCGCGCGTGCTGGTTTCTCTCCGCTGCTGCAGAATCATAATGGCATTGGGGTTCTCGGTGTTCGCGCGCCCGTGTTCGGAATCAGGCGTCTGCAAGCCTCGCGAAAATCCGAGATCGAGCCATTCTTGCGTCACATTTTGATAAGTGCTATCGGTTTTGCGCATCTCCACGCGAACCCATCCGCCCAGAACGGACCAGTCGCCGGTGGCAATCCCAGCGGGACGTTTCCAGCGGTTATCGATACTGTCACTGGCGGAGCCAATGCAGCCTGCCGCAAAACATGTGTTCGGCGTATCCAGAGAAATATCTCCCGCCTGCGCTCCACCCGGCAAGTCTGCCTGCGTATCAGCGAACAGGACCCTGATCTGGGCCTGCGTGTACAACCGAGAGGTCCCCAGATTCCCGGCCGGGTCTTCACCAGGCAGCGGCTCACGAATAATTTCAATCGGCGGGCCATCATTGACAAACGGCAGCGTCAATTGCGCGGCATGGCGGACCAGGTTGCCGAAGTACGTGCTTTGCGAAAAAGTGTCCCATCCGGGAGTGGGCGAGCTGCCTTTGCCGCCAATCACGCTGCCTTCGGCTACTGCCAGTGAACGGCAGGAACTTGTGGGAGTGCTGCAGCCGTTGGGAGCTGTTGGCACATCTACGGTTCCGGTATAGTTTCCGCTCGTCGTCAAGCCGTTCACCAGCGTCTTTCGAATGACTTCCCCATGGGCTGTAAGCTTGTCATGGAACGTAAGCGTAGCGCCGTTTCCTTCAGCCAGGTAAAGATCACCGTTGGTGTGGACGCGGCCTGCAAAATCAAAATCCGGTCCGGCAAAATAACTCAGGTCACTATCTGAGAATACGCCAAACTGAAAAACAGGGATCTGCGCCACTTCAACGTCGCGAGTCATGTGCGCCTGGGCGCCGCTGACCCGGGTTGCTATCACATCCAGGTTGATCGGGATTATCTGCGCGGAAAGGCCGGCGAAATCGCCTGCGCTGATGGTCTGTACATGGCTTACCGGGCTTCCGTCAGGATTCGCCTGCACGTTGAAGACGTACCCAGCAGGCGCGTAACTTACGCCGGGCAAGCTGGGAGCGCCGTTGCCCAAAGCGGTGATGGTGGCCGCTGACGGTGACTTGGTTTTCTCATACAGAGCGCCCAGGTCCGCAGTCATTTTTTCCATGCCGGCTTCAGCGTCATAGTAAGCCAGGTTGCCTTCCTGGTCGGACCCGCCGATGCGCTTTTCAGTGCGCACAGTATAAGACAGCGTTACCGCCATGGCCGAAAGCAGGACGAGAAAAAGCAGTACCCCGATTAGAGCAAAGCCCTTTTCACGAGTTTTTCCAGACATCACCATTTACTCCTGACTATGACAAACTTACTTGTATCGGTCGCGGAAACTCAGGTTCCGCGGACTTACAGCTGCGGCAAGCGTGAGATGACTTAACGCTTTCCCGGGTCCCGCAGGGCGCATTGAACGCACACTCATTACAACGTTAACTTTCCGAATAAGTCCGGGGGTGCCGTTCGCGCTCTTGGTGTTCGTCACTAAAGTGCTTGAAGCACTGGATGCCGTATCGTCATAAACGTCATATGAGACCTGCAGGTTGTCCACGCCATCTATTACTGGGACCGGCTGCTGGCCGTTTACCTGGCGCATCAGCTGCCAGTTATCATCGTTAGTGTTAAAGGTGCCATCCGGTCCCGCGCTTTGCTGCAGGTAATAACTGATAAGAAGAATTCTGGCTGCCGTGGTAGGTGGGTACTTGTTCCCGGGACCGGAATCCTGTAGTGCGGCAATATTTCCATTGGCCGCACCAGGCTGATTGATATTGAGTGGATCAGAGTTGCCAAACACCAGAGAGTTGCTGGTAGTGAGCACATTGGTCACCATTCCGATGGCGCTGCCATGCACGTTGCTCAGAATAATCAAATCGCCGATATTCACGCCCGCAACATTGGCGAGATCAATCTGCGAGCCCGCGGCCGTTATGTTACTAGCCGTGCCCAGATTCAAAGTGCGGTCAATGTAAGCCATTGTGATCGCGTCAGGCGCACCTCGCTGAATGTTCCCGTCGTTTGCATCGGGGAGTACGGGATACATGTGATTTGCCGGAAAAGTGTGGTTCTTCAGGAAGCACGCTCCGCCTGAACACGCAAAGAGTGAAGGTGTAGACCCCGTACCGGTCGGCAATTGGACCCCGCCAACGGGCATTCCCGTTCCTGACAGGCTTAAGTCCTTCAGGACGCTGTTGATCGCCGCGCGGCCATCCTGCTGCATTTCCGTGCGCACCGTGATCAGGTCTGTAATCTGGAGCGCCTTGGTAACCAGCGTTGCGCCGGCCGTAAGCACGATGGCGCCGATCAGCATTGCTACCAGCGCTTCCATCAACGACAAGCCGTGTTGGCCTTTTCTCAGTTTTTCCATAGGCTAATTCCTAGCGGTACTTGGAGATATATGCGCTGACCTGATACTGCCGGCCGCCAAACTGGGGCACCGTGTATCTCACGGTTACGGTAATGAGCCGCAAATTGTTATTGATCGTGGTTGTTCCGGTGAGAAAAACGGGCGATATTGTGATCTGGCGCTGAAAGTTGGTTAAGGTCTGGCGGACATCGTCCGCTGTGCCCAGTATGCCATCTGGTCCTGGGAGCACAATTGCATCCAACTGGGAACCGGCACTGGTGCTGTCATCGTCAGTATTTACGATTCCATCAGCTCCCGGTGGATCGTACATGAGGGCAAAACCATCCAGGAATATGCCGCCGTTGGCCTTGTTATTGATCTGGTCAAAGGTAATCTGCGATGAATCGCGCGCGCTGAATACGCTTTCCAGTCCCTCTTTAGCTTTTGCTCGCGCAATAAGATCTTCCTGCGACATCTGAAGATTGCTTAGCGAATACGCGAAAAGAGAAAGCACGCTCAAAAGGCCGGTAGCCAGCACAACGGAGGCGACCATGGCTTCCATCAAGGTAAAACCGCGCTGTTTACGGGGCTTGCGTTCTACTCCCATACCACACCTCCGCCCGCCTTCCTTCCGAGCCTCCAGCCACGAATACGGCCGGTGGTGCCCAGCAGCGTAATCGCGCGAGCGCCGCTTAATTCATTTGGACGGGCCACGTAAATAACTCCATCATTCGGAAGGCCCACTGCGTCCAGAGCAGATCCATCAGGCTGGAAAAAAATTGTGGTTCCTCCTCCAGCCTTCACGCGGTCGAAATCAATCGCTGTGTTTCCATTGCCGAGGTTGTCCGGCGTGGCTGCGGGAGGAGTAGGCATTCCGGCGACGATCGTGTATTGAACATCCGGCGGCAGAGTAATTGTTTCCGTTTGCACGGGGGTACCGTCCGCGAAAGCCTGAGTGACAGATATGGTGCCTGGAGCGGCGAAATCGACGCGGCAAACGGTCCGTTTATCGATGGCAACCTGGCGGGCGAAGCGCAACTGGTCCAACGTGTTCTGGTAAGCCGTTTCCACGTGCGAGCCCCTCAAGGCGCCGGAGATGTTCATGATCGCCACGGCACCGCCAGCCATAAGAACTCCCACCGTTACTACAATTTCCGCCAAGCTAAAGCCGGCTTGAGACTTTCTGATAGACACCAGATTCTCTCCTTAGCGTTCGTCAATCGAAACCCGAAGCGATTCGTCAATCGAAACCCGATTTCTACAATCTGTTCCAATCGAAAGCTGTTGAAAGCCTTTGGGGAGGTATCCTGAAGTTACTTTGACCGGTTGGAAGCGTCAATTATCGAAGGTCACTTGCAAGTGCATGCCAGGTGCATGTACCTTAGAGCGCATTTAAGGTGTTCTAGTGACTCTCAAATAGCGAGCAAGCAGGGGCTCAGCTGCTAAGCTATTTATTCGGTTCGACTTACATCAGTTCAGCACTTCTGGTTCGCAGTCTTTTGCCTTGAGGCCGGGCGACTTTATTCGCCTTCTTCATAGACTTAAGGACATTCTTGGCCGATTGGCCGGTGGGGCCACCTCTGCGATATATGTGACTGGCAGAGCCTGTCAAGGTAGGTTCATCATCCGCTTGCGGCAAAGGACTTGCCGGCTGCTGATCGAGCGAGCGCAATAGTGGTTACATCATTCTGCGCAGGTTTCTTTGCCATAAATTCCTCGACTTTTCCAACCAGGGTCAAACAGATTTCCTGAGCGTTTTGTCCTGTGGTATTCAGGAGGAAGTCTTTGACCGTATCCAACCCAAACTCTTTGCCTTTGCGCCTGGCTTCCACAGTTCCGCGCGAGACAACCAGAAGCGCCGCATGGGGCCGAAGCACAGCCATGGAAGCATCGGCGGCGGAATGTGAGAACAGCCCCAGCGGTAAACCGGTGGCGCAAAGTTCAGAGATTCCGCTTTCGTCCCGCAGCAGTCCGGGCATGTGGCCCGCGTTGACGTAGCAAACCGTTCCCAGGCTTTCGTTATAGCACCCGGCAAAAGCGGGGCAGGCGCAGACGCGTCCGGCAGCCTTTAGAATGGCGCGATTCATTTGCACGCAGACTTCGATCATCGCATCGGCTTCATTGACGTCATCATGGCTCAGCAGCTGTGTTCCGAAGGACCGCAGAGTATTTTGTGCCGCAGTGACAATTGCGCGATTCTGGTCCAGCCGTCCGGCAACGTCGAGCAGCGCGAACAAGACACGCGAAGGACTCACGCGGATGTAATCATGCAAGTCGCCGCCCGTCCGCTGGCCATAGAAGGCGGCGGCCAGCTGCGCTTCTTTCAGTTCTGGAGGCAGTGCCTGCGCTACTTCTGCAGAAGACAGCCTGGATTTTGCGGATTTAAAGAAGGCACGCATCGGAAGTTGGCGGAGAAGTTAACACAAATATGCCGCGCTGCGCCACAAGGAATGTGAAGATGAAAAGCGCTGGAAGCGAACGTAGATCAGAATGAGTAGCGTTCACTGCCCAGCAGACGCTCTGCGATGCTGCGACGAAGAGCGATTGCATTCACCGGCTGATAGTCCGCCAGGGACTTCAGCCTGCTCATATGACGCTCCAGATCATTAGCCGAGCAGGCACTTAGCACATTCTGCGAGGCTGCCTGCATTCTGCTGATGGCGTCGCGGAGAAAGACCTGGCAAACATCCTGGGCCGTACTGTTGCCATTTGCGGCAAGATTCTGGCAGCGCAACAGCGTGGATTCCATGGCGAAGGTTTCCATGAACAGATCAGAAAGGCTCATGACTACTTCCTGATGTTTCTCCAGGTCCGCGCCGTGTTTCTGATGGGCAACTCCCAATGTAAACAGTGCAATCTTTTTCGCATTACGGACCAGGCGTATTTCCGGATCACCGTCGCTTGCTTCTTGCCGGGTTTCGGCCAGCTCTTTTTGGGCAGCTTCCAGCAACGGCAGAAATCCACGCGCTGCCCGTTTGAGCGGCATTCCTGAGATCACCAGACGATTGATTTCGCTGGTGCCTTCAAAAAGACGATTGATCCGCGCGTCGCGATAGTAGCGTTCGACAGCATAGTCCTGGTGGAAACCGTAGCCGCCGTGAATCTGGACGCCCTCGTCAGCGACGAAATCAAGCATCTCCGCGGCAAAAACTTTTACCATGGAACACTCAGCCGCGTATTCTTCAGCGGCCTTAAGTTCAACTTTGGCGGAGTCAGGAGATCCGTGTTCCGCGCCGCTCAACTGAGCTTGAATCAGTCCTACCACGCGCCAAGCCATGGATTCCGTGGCAAAAATCCTGATCGCCATCTCCGCCAGCTTGTGCTGCATGGCGCCAAAGCCGGCAATGGCCACGCCGAACGCCTTGCGCTGCTTGGCATATTTAATGCTGGTGGCAAGAATGCTTTTGGCCGCACCCATGACTGCCGGGCCAAGCTTGAGCCGTCCGATATTGAGAATGTTGAAAGCAATTACATGCCCGCGGCCGATTTCACCCAGCACGTTTTCAACGGGTACTTTTACGTTGTCAAAATAGATGGCGGTGGTAGAGCTGCCCTGGATGCCCATCTTGTGCTCTTCCGCACCGCTGGTCAGGCCGCCAAACGCGCGTTCGACGATAAATGCCGTAAACTTTTCTCCGCCTACCTTGGCGAACACAATAAATACATCCGCAGCGCCGCCGTTGGTGATCCACATCTTTTGTCCGTTCAGGATGTAGTGCTTGCCGTCCGGACTGAGATCGGCGCGGGTGCGCGCAGCCAGCGCGTCAGAGCCCGCGAGCGGTTCAGTGAGCGCATACGCCGCCAAAAGCTCGCCGCTGACCAAGCGCGGAAGATATTTTTCTTTTTGCTGTTCCGAGCCAAAGAACAAAATAGGGAGCGAGCCGATGCCGGTGTGGGCGGAGTGCCAGCCTGCGTACGATGCGTCGCGGCCCATCGCCTCAGCCACCACCATGACTGAAGGCAGGTCCATTTCCATGCCGCCGAATTTTTCCGGGACGGAGATACCAAGCAATCCGAGTTTGGCAGACTTTCTCAGTACTTCCAGTGCCACGCCGGGTTTCTTCTGGCGGATAGCCGGCAGATTGGGCTCAACTTCATTGGCCCAAAACTCTTCCACGGTGCGCTCAATGGCGATGTGGTCTTCACTCAAGCGCTCGCGCGTAAAGATTTCCTCCGCCGGGGTGTCTTCCAGAAGAAATCCTGCGCCTTTCCTGAACGCACGAACGGAAGTTGTAGTCGCCATAAAAAACTCCTTTTTTAGCCGGCACGCTCGAAGAGACCGGCTGCTCCCTGTCCGCCGCCAACGCACATAGTCACTACGCCATAGCGATGCTTGCGCCGCTCCATTTCATTGGCCATCGTTCCCACCATGCGCGACCCCGTCATGCCGAAGGGATGGCCAATGGCGATCGATCCGCCATTCACGTTCAGCCTCTCAGGATCGATGCCGAGATGATGGAAGCAATACACAACCTGCACGGCGAAGGCCTCATTCAGCTCCCAGATGTCGATTTCTTCCATCTTCAGGCCCGTGCGCTGGAGCAGTTTGGGCACGGCGAAGATTGGACCGATGCCCATTTCGTCGGCATTGCAGCCGGAAACCTGGAAGCCGCGAAAAACCAGTTGATAAGGGATGCCGAGTTCGTCTGCGCGTTGGCGCGACATCAGCAGTGTGGCGGAAGCGCCGTCAGAAAGTTGTGACGAATTGCCCGCAGTGACGGAACCTTGGCCGCTCTGCGGGTCGAAATGCGGCTTAAGAGCAAGCAGGCCCTCAAGCGT
>DASXIL010000817.1:0-1724 GCA_036497985.1 Candidatus Angelobacter sp.
TTCTCACGTGGTCATTCGTTAGTGCAATTATTGGTTGTGTACAAAAATAGTGCTACATAGTTGGAGTTAAAAGGGAGTCCAACAATGAAGAAGTCGTTGATCAACGCCTTCGCCATCAGTGCTCCAATGATTTTCGTTGTAGCTGGCGCGGTAGAAGCATCTGAATCCAAAGGCTACAATGTTTCCAATCCAAAGGTATGGGTATGCTCAGGAGCTGGCGAGCCGGTGTGCGGCCGAAGAAGCGGTAAGACACAGAATTATCCCAGCGCATGTGCCGCGTCGAATGACGCAGCCGTAATCGTGGGGCGGGGCGCCTGTGGCCCACGTCCGCAGGGTGGTCCGGTACCGTGGCCGTGGCCTTGGTGAACCGAGCTTGGCGAAAACAAAGGCGTGACGGTTAGCGCTGCCGCGCCCAGCCAAGTGTTCTGAAAGAGGCGCCTTCGTGAACCCCATAGCGAAAAAGAACACCCTCATGGTCTACACCGGCGCTACCGCCCGACATCTCACTCTTAGGGGTGCTGTGCTATGAGAACCGTAGTCCTTGATGGCGCAACGTTGTTCTCCGCGGCCGCGATATTTGAGCGCATGCGCGAGAAGCTGGTTGCTCGTCCGATTAATATCCTGTCTCTGAGTTCATTGCTCGACTCATACCTATCCTTCGAGGATGCGTTTGCGGATAGAAAGGGATGGGACCGTTTCGTCGAGTTGGCTCCGCCCGAATGGTCTGCAGCACTGGCCAAATTCATCAGCCCCATCGATTTGGACCTCTCCAAATACGACGGCTTCCTTGAACGATTTATAAAATCGGAAACTGCTTTCTCAGTTCTCAACGCCCAGATTTTTCTTGAGACAACCTCCAGTGTGAGGTCTGATTTTATGACTTACGTCGGGAGAGATTTCGGCGTGACGCCCGACGAATCGGATGAAGCTCAGCGCATTGGCGAACTGATTCGCAAAAACATCGCAGGATGGGACTATCATGCTTCCAATCAAGAGCACATTGATCCCATTCAAGCGATGTGGCGAGGTGTTGCCTACCAGGCTTTCTGTGCTGAGCATGATTATGCATTTGTCCCTCACGAGCTACGCGCCAGGTTTCAAAAATCGCTGGCTGTTCTTGAGGGCTTTAAGGTTGGGCCGAGCTATGTGCAGAAGGCAATTACCGAATTGCGGGATCAAGTTAGGAAGAGAGTAGATCGGCCACCAGCCTTGGCACCATTTGATCGTCAATCAATCGTAATGTGGGAAGAGATCGGATGGCCGCTTCTTTCAGCGCGAATATTTCAAGAGTCAAAGAATATCTATGATTTGTTTGACCGAGCCTCTGTTTTGCGAGGCGAAATGAGGGAATTTCGAAGGCTCTGCCACGAACTTGATGCCCACGATGATCCAGCCGACTTCCGTAGGAAGATTAAACAATTGGTGGACTTTTTTCGGGAGCTTCCTAAGACGGAGCGTGAACCTGAACGTTCAATGTCGATTGGCGTGTCGATTTCTCCCATCTTGGAGATAACTCCCCAGATTGAGCTCTCAAGTCGACCGCGGGATGCCAGGAACAACAAATGCCTCAGCTTCATGCGTGACATATATGAAAACTTGACGCTTCCGTATTCTTTTCGAGATGACGTCGCCAGGATATTTGGCATGGTGCTCTGGGAAAATACATCTCAGCGGACACCTCATTGAGGCGTAACAAGGCCGGATCGCATGTTCTCTTCCAGAGG
>DASXIL010000818.1:0-8475 GCA_036497985.1 Candidatus Angelobacter sp.
CTTCATGACCTGCCAACTGCCATAAGACTATTGATTACTTCCAGTTGGATGAAGCAGCAGCAGTTTGGGATGGATAGGCAATTGCTAATGCCTTTAATTAGGGTCGTGCCGGCACGCAAGAGGAGATTTATGTGATGCCCTACACCACGAGCAGACGATAAAAGCGATTTTCTTTTCCCACATTTTGTAAGATTTCGAATACTAAATCGCCGAACGTGTATGCTGATTCCCAATATTGCTTGCTGCGGACCTTATCCCCGAACAAGGCCACAAGATCATTTTTTGACGCATCTGTGACTTGGAGAAAGTGTTCATACGACGTCACGAGTCTTTCAATCGTAGTGCGAGTTCCGCTTAACTGCGGTTGAGAGCTAAGCCACTCCAGTCGTTGCGTGGGCGTTAATGAGATCATATGGGTCGCGTCTGTTGGACTGACCGTTCCATTCTTACCGTACACCACAAGGAGATAAAGAAGCGCTGAGTAGCAAGTCAAAAGACGGCTATGTTTCAGCTTGTAATTCATCAATCTTCGCGCCGCTCGACGTTCTGGCGGAGTACTTTGTGTACGAGCCTCGTAATTGACGCAAAAGGTCCGCCACATGCGAAGAATGTCATTGGCAAGGAGTTGGCATAAAGTCGGTTTTGTGATCTTCGTAATCCCTCCAGTAAGCGGTTATGACATCTTCGATAACATCACGATAAGCGGCGCTCCCAAGCAGCGGCAAGCTCTCAAGCAACATGAGCAGACGAGCTGTGAAAGTATTGCTGACGTCATCTTCTGGCTTGCCGAGAGTTCCTGTTAAGTCGGCCACAGTGTAGTGGGTCAAGTACTCACCATCTCCAGAGAAGTCGGGAATTCTCAATTTTCTTGTAGTTTCAATGAGGTCGGCCTTGATCAGGATTTCATCTAGACGACGGAGTCCGGGTTTGCTATCTGAATCCCGACTCACAATAAACAAGTCGAGGTCGCTGTGGCCGCTCGCCTCGCCACGCGAAAAAGACCCAGTCATATACACACAGGCTGTTGAGCCGCATAATTTCTCAGCATCTATTAGGGTTTCACGTATCTGTTTGATTCTGTTGGCTGTTTCAAGGCGTCTTCGGTTAAGGAGTTCTCCCACTGACACCCTCCCATTCAAAGATGTTTGCGAAAATTTCGGCCTGCTCAATCGCATCTTCTAGCGCGTGATGTGTATGCTTTCGGTCGGGACGCAATGATCGAAAAAGCTTAGATCGCCCCGCTTCCGCTATGGGAAGATTTGCCTTAATCGCGAATGCCGTTTTTATGTCAAAGCATTGCGAATGATTGAACGGCGATCCTTCTGAGGAAAAGCGCATAAAATACCAATACAGCCAACTCCAATCGAAGCTTAGGGGATAGGCAACCAGGATTGGCTTCGCATTCCCTGCTACTTTCCGAATCCAGCCAGCTGCCTCTGTCATAGCAGATTCTGGAGACTTGCCCTCAATGCACAATCGATCTCTGTCCAATCCGTTGATGCGAAGAGCCTCAGGCTCGTAATGTTCGGATATCGGTTTGAGCTCTGAATAAAATGTATGTTCATACGACGGCGGACGCATGAAGCGTTGTCCATCAAATACGCCAGCAAACACAAATGCAAAAGATAGTAAAGAGAATGGGCCAGGAATTGGACCATCTGTCTCAACATCCGCCGAAAAATATATATCCAAGGTACGATCACCAACTACGGTTGCATGTTTAGTGTCTTGATCATTCAGAGTCGTGCCAACATTGTGATTTGCAATATGCATTCCGACGCTATGATAACAATGTTCGTTTAGATCGCATTACCAAATACTAGAGAATTCGAGTGTCTTGCAGTTGCTTGAAAACAGACCTGCAATACGTTCGCTGACAGATTAATTCCTCGAATTCCACAGCATCTACGTTTTCCACATTCCAATTAATTTCAATTCTCATCAAATGCATATTATAGCATTTTATTTCGCTTTTTGTTCTTTCTGTAAACCCTTTCCGCAACGCCCTATGCTCACTAAATCCCAAATCCTCTCCGCTATTCGCTCTCCCGCCCGCAAACTGCGGCCACGCGCCCCACGCGATCCGAGTACATGCGACTCACCGGCATACACTACTGCAAGACTCATCCCGCACTTTCCCGGATACCGCGCCGCCATCCTCGCCGCTGGGATCCCGCCTCATCCCGGCGATGTACGCATCGATACCGCCGCCATTGGAATTTCCGTCAAGAGTAAGCCGATTTCGCTTGACAGTAGGGCGAATAAATGGTAAATTACTACCTCGACCATGGGCGAGGTGTGTCCCAGTGGGTGATCTTTGAAAACATAGCAGTCAGCCATCGGCCATCAGCAGTCAGCCCCCAAAAAGCGTTGCGACCCTCTGCCGACCGGACAAGTCAAAACGAGAAAAACAAGCTGAAATTGGGCCTGTTTGGACTGCCGAAAAACACAAAAAGAGGCTTGACCGCCCAGTCGACAGTACTGTCGAATTGGGGTTGGGCTTTTGTTTTCAATAAAAGTGCTATGCCGGGTGGGCTCCTGGCTGAGGAACGCAGGCAGAGGGACGTAAGAATCGCCGAGATCGCCGAGAGCGGGAAAGGCGAAACCTGCGAGCCCTACGCCAATCTGGGATGTCCTGGGATGATGTCGCTCAAACCTACGCCAATCTGGGATGGGTATGGGAGGGGGTACCCCTCAGATCGAGTGATCCGGTGATCGCGCGTGATCGGGTGATCGAGAAAACCCAAGAGTCTTTACCGCGGATTAACGCGGAGCGACGCGGACCAGAAACACGAGTCGGTTGATTGCGCTTGATTGGGCATCGGAAACACCAACCCTTACAGGTAGGAATGTTCTTTACAGGGAAGAGTGTGTCTCTGCCACACGGTTATCGTGGGTCGACGGTCTCAACCCTACGGGGCCAACAAGCTGACCTCTGATCCATGGAAATCAGCGGCGAAGGGCTACTTGTTCTTCCAGACAGGCTTGCGTTTCTCAATCACGGCGCGCAGGCCTTCCTGTACGTCTTCCAGGTTCATCAGCTCGTTGAGATAGAGGTCTTGTGAGGTCTTCATCGCCTCTTTAAGCGGACGTCCAATGGAGCTGCTGATCACGCGTTTGGTCACTTCCAGCACCGGTCCGCTGAATTCGCCGATGCGGGCAATCAAAGCATCGACATGCTTTTGCAGGTCCGCTTCCGGCACGACCTTGTTCACAAAGCCGAAGTTCAATGCCTCTTCGGCGGAAAGGGCCTCTCCGGTAAGAATGAGTTCATAAGTCTTTTTGGTGCCGATAAGCTGCGGCAACATCACCGCTGCAAATGGTGGAAACACGCCAAGCTTGACTTCAGGTTGTGCGAACTTGGCTTTGGGAGTCGCCAGGACAACGTCGGCAAAGCCGACCAGCTCTGATCCTGCGCCAATGGCCGGGCCGTTCACCACCACAACCACAGGTTTGGAGATATCCACCATGGCCTGAAATACGCGAGTGAAAGCGTCCAGCGTCTGGAACACGCGGTCCGGTCGCGAATCTTCCAGCGAAATGCCCGCGGAAAATGCCTGCTGGGAAGATTGCAGAAGAATGGCCTTCACGTCGGCACGGCCGTTAAGGCTCTCAATCGCCTCGGCCATTTCTTTCATCATGGGCACGGTCAGCACATTGTGCGGCGCGTGATTCAGCGTAAGCCGCGCGATGGAATCCACCACGTCGAATTGAATGTATTTATAGCTGGGCGCGGGAACGCGGGTGTCGCCGGTTAGATCGGGTTCTGTTTGCGCGGGCCGTGTGGCCATAATCACCTCAATTGCGAGTTGTGGGGAAGGATGCGAGCGTGATTATCCGCTGAAGGGCCGTCTAAATACAAGCAGGCAATCGCCTTATGGGGTATCGCAAGTGCATATTCCGCCATGGCGGCGGCGCTATCAAAAGGTGTTGACCTCCTGGATTCATGCTTTATTGACAACTCTGGTTTTGTAAGACAAGCTTTAATCCGATTGAAATTTTTCAAAAGGAAGGTCGGTTCAATGAGAAATATCTCCAGGGTGTTTGCGTTAACGATTATTCTGGGCCTCCTGAGCGTACCCATTACCGCTGTTGCAAGTTACGATGACGACGATCAGCCCCACATGCAGGCTGCATTGGAAGCCCTGCAATCGGCCAAGCATCATTTGGAAGAAGCCAAGCACGATAAAGGCGGACATCGTGTGGCTGCCATTAAATCCATTGATGCTGCCATTCACCATGTGAAAGAAGGCATGGAAGCCGGCGAGAAACATGAGGGCCACAAGTAAGTTTTAGGTATCCTGAGCTAAGTTTTTGACCACAGGAGCCGGCTTCAATGGCCGGCTTTTGTTTTTACCGCCGCTGCTGGTCCGGCCTTCAGTAGAATAAAATCCATGAAAATTGCGCTTGGTGCGGACCACGCGGGCTATCAGCTCAAAGACCAGATCAAGCAACACTTGCAGCAACAGGGCATTAGCGTGCGCGATGAAGGCACGTCTTCAGCGGAGTCAGTGGACTATCCTGACTACGCTCGCGCCGTGGCGCACGATGTAAGCGAGCAGCGCGCTGATCTGGGTATTCTGGTTTGCGGCAGCGGCATTGGTATGGCGATTACCGCCAACAAAGTCGATGGCATCCGCGCCGCAAACGTGAGCACTGAATATGAAGCCCAGATGAGCCGCGAGCATAACAACGCCAACGTTCTCGCGCTGGGCGCCCGCATCATCAATGCTGACGCAGCTTTTCGCATCGTCGATACATGGCTGGCGACGCAGTTTGCCGGCGGCCGCCATGAGCGTCGCGTGGAAAAAATCATGGCCATTGAAAAAGAAGAAGACGCCGCCGGGGCTTCCAGGGGTCACTGAATTGAAGGGGTCACTGATGAGGGACCGCTGATGCATCACTTGTGGTCACAAGGTGATTACGAAATCAGCACCGATCCAGCTCGGATCGATGTGGTCATGGTGCATGAATTCCTGACCAATTCTTACTGGGCCAAGGGCATTCCTCTGGAGACGGTCCGGCTGTCGATAGAGAACTCGATTGCCTTCGGCGTGTATCACGGCCCGCAGCTAGTCGGTTTTGCCCGCGTTGTCTCGGATCTCGCGACTTTCGCTTACCTGGCCGACGTTTTCGTTCTCCCCTCTCACCGCGGGCGGGGACTTTCGCGGTGGTTGATGGAATGCATCGTAAGCCACCCGGATCTGCAGGGATTGCGGCGCTGGATGCTGGCTACCCAGGACGCTCATGAGCTCTATGCCAAATTTGGGTTCGCGCCTCTCAAAAGTCCAGGCTCATGGATGGAAATCCATCGTTCTGATATTTACGCAAGAACCGGCAGAGAAGCCGTTCCTGAAAAATAGGAGACCGCACTATGAGTGACATCCGTTGCAGCAAGGGCCTGTTTGCAGGGCTATGCCTGCTTTATTTCGCCACCATGGGATGCGGCGGGAAGAGCCCAATAACACTTGCCTGCAAGATCACCGCAATCAACGTTTTTCCTGCCAGCACAACCATCAGCCACACCGCTCCGCCCCCGGGCAATACGCAGCATTTTGACGCTTTTGCTTCGGCGGTCACGCCGGGGTGCGTGGTGTCCCAGAGCAATCTCACGACCGGTACTTGGTCGGTCTCAGACAACATCAATGTCAGTGTCAGCAATGCCCAGGACTCTACACGTGGCAACGCCACCTGTAAGGGTGCGACCACCGGGGCTGCAACCATAACTGCAACCGCGGCCGCCGGCGACGGCACCAACGTGACGAACACGGCGTCACTCACCTGCAATTGATCTGAAAACTCAGTGAGATCGGCGTTTTCCAACAGCTTCAAACTCGCTCATACGCCGTTCTCCTAGTAAGATTTTATTGTCATGAAGAATAACTGGATGTCCCGCCCTCTGTCTGAATCCGATCCTGAGATTGCACAGGCGATCGCCAACGAAGCCAACCGCCAGCATGAGGGGCTGGAGCTGATTGCCTCAGAGAACTTTGTCAGCATAGCCGTCCTGGAAGCTGCGGGCTCGGTCTTCACCAACAAGTATGCTGAAGGATATCCGGGCAAACGTTATTACGGCGGCTGCGAGTTTGCGGATGTTGTTGAGAATCTGGCGCGTGAGCGTGCCAAACAGATCTTTGGCGCAGACCACGTCAATGTCCAGCCGCACTCAGGTTCGCAGGCGAACATGGCTGCCTACATGGCCCTTCTGCAGCCCGGAGACGCTGTAATGGGCTTGAATCTTGCCCACGGCGGTCATCTCACGCACGGGCATCCTCTGAATTTTTCCGGCAAGATGTACAAGATCATTCCTTATGGTGTCCGCAAAGACACTGAAACCATCGATTATGACGAGATGGAGCAGATTGCCGTTCGCGAACGCCCCAAAATGATTATCGGCGGCGGTAGCGCGTATGCCCGAGTGATTGATTTTGCTCGCATGAGGCAAATTGCTGACAAAGTCGGCGCGAAACTGATGGTCGATATGGCGCACATCGCCGGCTTGGTAGCTGGGGGAGCGCATCCTTCACCCGTGCCGCATTCGGATATCGTTACCACCACCACGCATAAGACGTTGCGCGGGCCGCGTGCAGGCATGGTGCTTTGCCGTCAGGAACTAGCATCAGCAGTCGACAAGATCACATTCCCCGGCATTCAGGGTGGGCCATTGGTGCACATTATCGCGGCCAAAGCAGTTTGTTTCCGTGAAGCATTGCAGCCGGCATTCAAAGATTACGCTCACCAGGTGGTTGCCAATGCCAGAGCTTTGGCCCGCAAAATTATGGATGAGGGCTTCCGCGTGATTACCGGTGGAACGGATACGCACCTTATGCTCATTGACGTTTTTGCTCAGGGAATTCTAGGCAGTGAGGCTGAAAATGCTCTCGGTCAGGCGGGCATTACCGTAAACAAAAATGCCATTCCTTTTGATAGCAATCCGCCGCTCAAGCCCAGCGGAATCCGTATTGGTACTCCCGCGCTCACCACGCGCGGCATGAAAGAGAGGGAAATGGTCCAGACGGGCGCCTGGATCATTGAAGCCCTCAGAAACCATAAGGACTCTCAGGCCCTCGCCCGTATTCGCAAGCAGGTGCTTGAACTGGCAGAAGCGTTTCCTCTCTATCCGGAGTTGCGGGCCGCCGTTGAAGTTGCCTGAAGGATTTCAAAAAGTTTCCAGAGGTACATGGCTGAACTGGAAATTCTCAGCGCCAAACTTGAATGTAAGGTTGAATCGTTGGATTCATGGCCCTCCTTTTGATCAAAGACTGCTTCTAAGTCCCCAGAAGGCTTAAGCGGGGCTCAAGTGGTACTCAGAAGCACACTCCTGGCAACTTTAGTTTGTTTGCTTGCGGCGGTTGCAGCCGCACAGGCAAATGCCACGCCTGATTCAAGGACTATTGTCGACCGCATGCTCCGGGCGCAGCAGGAAAATAAAGCCAAAGTCCGTCCGTTCACCGTAAAGCGCGATTATCAGCTGCTTGATAAACAGGCCCAGCAGAAAGCACAAGTCGTTGCCAATATCACCGTTTTGCCCCCAGACAGCAAGCAGTACAACATTGAGAGCAGCAGCGGCGGCATGGGGGAAAAGGTCCTGCGGGACGTTCTCACCAAAGAAACTGAATCGCCAAGGGACGCGCAACAGAAGGAACTCTCGCTGGAGAACTACGCCTTTCAGCTGCTCGGAGAAGAAACTCTCGATGGCCAGCGCTGTTTCCTTTTGAGCATGAATCCCCGGCGCGAAGAAAAAGACCTTCTTCGCGGCAAGCTCTGGGTGGATGCGGAAACCTACAACATTCGCCGCGTGGAAGGAACTCCTGCAAAAAATCCTTCCTGGTGGCTGCATGATCTTCACATCTTTATGAGTTTTGCTGAAGTCGATGGCATGTGGATGCGCACCTTTACGCACGCCGTAGCCAATGTGCGCTTTAAAGGCAAGTATGTAATGGAGTCGCGCGACCTGGAATATCGCTTTACCCGGCAAACGGCTTCCCGCACGCGCCGCAATCCAGCAATTTTCGCCGGTTCCGCTATCAATCCATAGGTGCTGCTCCCTCTGGTTTTTTAGGTTCTTCCCACCATTGCTAATTTCCATGGACCGGCAACTTGCCTTACGAGAAGCAATCCCAAAATAGGAATCTTAGGAGGAAAGGTATGTCTCTGCCCTCCAATGCTCACCAGGCGTAGTACCAGCTTTCTCCTTCAGTTACCTTCGTAAGATTGGCTGCCTGAACTATTAAACGTATCTTCATCCTCAGTTCGATCTCGCTTCTCTTCCGGAGAGCATCTGCAGCGAATCGTGCAGCGCAAGTTTGCTCAGTCTGCATCGGCCGGCTTCGCACACCAATTTGAAAATAACTTGGGGGGTAAGTTTGTGGTCAGATCGTCGATCATAGTGTCATTTGCTGTAGCAATGCTTTTAACGGCGCCTGCTAATGCGGGAAGCGTTTCTGGAAAGATCCGCCTTGCCAATGTCTCCAC
>DASXIL010000819.1:0-2953 GCA_036497985.1 Candidatus Angelobacter sp.
ATCAAAAAAATTATCGTCGGCCGCCAAATCCTCACGCCGCTCGACCTCGAGCGCGAATTCGGCCTGACGCAAGGCAACATTTTCCAGGGCGAGCTTTCCCTCGAACAACTTTTCTTCCTCCGCCCCGTCCCCGGCTGGGCCTACTACCGCACTCCAATCGACAATCTCTACATGTGCGGCTCTGCCACGCATCCCGGCGGCGGCATTATGGGCGCGCCAGGACGGCTGGCCGCGCTCGAGATTCTGAAAGACGGAGCCAGCTAGCTCATGGCTGAGACTCGCGACGTCATCATCATCGGCGGCGGCCATAACGGACTGGTAACTGCCTTTTACCTGGCCAAAGCTGGCTTCAAGCCGCTGGTGCTGGAGCGCCGAACCATGCCTGGCGGAGCAGCGATCACGGAAGAATTTTCTCCCGGCTTCCGTTGCTCGACGCTCGCTCACTCCGCCGGTCCACTGCTGCCGGAAATTATTAGCGACATGCAACTGGCACGACACGGTCTGAAGCTAGTGACTCCCGAAGTCGCAGTCACAGCGCTCTCGCCTGATGGCCGCGCACTGGTTCTCTCTAACGACGCCGCGCGCGCAGCTAAGGAGATCGGCAAGTTCTCAACGAAAGATGCTGAACGATATCCGGTGTTCCAGCAGTCGCTGGAAAAGATTGGCCGCGTGATCAGTGACGCGCTGAAACTTGCGCCGCCCAACATCGACGATCCGAGCCGCGGCGATCTCTGGGCCATGCTCCAGACCGGACGCGCTCTCCGCAAGCTGGGCAAGAAAGATATGTACCGGTTGCTGCGCTGGGGGCCAATGGCCGTCGCTGACATGGTAGGTGAGTTTTTTGAGACAGAGCTTTTGCGTGCCACCATCGCCGCGCGCGGAATCTTTGGCACCGCCATGGGCCCATGGTCGGCAGGCAGCAGCCTGGTATTACTCATTCGCGCGGCGGGCGATCCGCATCCGGCGGGTTCGTCATTCTTCGCAATCGGTGGCACCGGAGCGATCACGCAAGCCATGGCCGTGGCAGCCAAAGAAGCAGGCGCAGAGATGCGCACGTCCGTAGAGGTAAGAGAAGTTCGCGTGAAGGATGGTGCGGCGACTGGAGTGGTGCTTGCCGGCGGCGAAGAGATAAGCGCAAAAGCCGTCATCTCCAACGCCGATCCTCGTCGCACGCTGCTAACGCTCGTCGATCCTACGCATCTCACGCCCGACTTTGTGATGAAGCTGCAGAACATCCGCATGCCGGGCACGGTGGCCAAGGTGAATCTGGCTTTGTCCGGGTTGCCGAAATTCACAGCGCTCAATGCCGACGATGCCGCGCTACGCGGGCGCATTCACATCGGCCCGGAGATTGATTACCTGGAGCGCGCGTTCGACGAATCGAAATACGGCAACTTCTCACCACATCCGTATCTGGAAGTCACGATCCCTTCGCTCACTGATCCGTCGCTCGCACCGAGCGGCAAGCACGTGATGTCCATTTATATGCAATACGCGCCGTTCAAGCTGAAGAATGCTGACTGGGACAGCCAACGCAGCGCTCTGGGCGAGACCGTTGTTAACACACTAGCTCAGTACGCGCCGAATTTGCCGTCACTGGTGGAAGACGGCCAGATCATTACGCCAAAAGATCTGGAAACAACTTACGGCCTCACTGGCGGTCATATCTTCCACGGCGAACTTGCGCTGGACCAGTTTTTCACCATGCGTCCGCTGCTGGACTGGGCGCGCTATAACACGCCAATCCAGAACCTTTATTTATGCGGCTCCGGCACTCATCCGGGCGCGGGACTGACCGGCGGATCAGGCGCGAACGCTGCGCGGGAAATATTGAAGATACTTCGTCGATAAGAGCAACACCCACCATAGCTTCACAGAGACACGGAGAAAAGCTGAGCCTAACGTCTCGTTTTCCTTCTACAATGATCTGTAACACGCTATTGCTTGATTGTTTTGTCTTGCACAATGCCTTGAGGTTGTTGATGTCCACGTCATACTCCAATACTCGCCCCGAAGTAGCTGTTTCTGAGGCCATGACGCTGCCGCAGCGTTATTACACCGATCCTGCATGGTTTCAGCGCGAGATGGAAGCAATCCACTTTGACATGTGGCTCTGCGCGGGACGCGCCAATCAGATTCCCGATGCGGGCGATTATTTTCTTCGACAGGTTGCCAACGCCAGTGTAATCATCACGCGCGACGAACAAGGTTCTGTTCGAGCTTTTCACAACGTATGCCGCCATCGCGGCACCATGCTCTGCCAGCAGAACGAAGGCAAATTCTCCGGCCGCATCCAATGCCAGTACCACGCCTGGACTTACAAGCTCGATGGCACGCTGGCCAACGCGCCGCACATGGAAAAAGTGCAGGGCTTCTGCGAAGCAGACTATCCGCTGAACGCAGTCGCCACCGCTGAGTGGGACGAGCACATCTTCATCAATCTTGCTACGCGGCCCATTCCATTCGAGCAGCACCTCGCGGGCCTTGATCATAAATTCGCGCCGTGGCGCATGGCCGAACTTCAAATGGTCGAACGCCGGGTGTACCATCTCAAGGCAAACTGGAAGCTGATTATCCAGAATTATTCTGAGTGCCTGCACTGTCCCGTTGTTCATCCGCTGCTGCAGAAACAATCGCACTATATGAGCGGTGACAATGAACCGCCGCAGCCCACATACCTTGGCGGCCGCATGGATTTGCGTGAAGGCATTCAAACGCTCACGATGGACGGCTCGACGAACCGCTGCTCGCTTCCCGGCCTCAGCACAGAAGATCAGCGCCACGTTTACTACTACTGCCTGTTGCCCAACTTCTTCCTTAACCTGCATCCGGATTACATGCTCACCTTCACCATGTGGCCGCGCGCCGACGACCACACAGAAATCATCTGCGAATGGCATTTCCATCCCGACGAGATCAACGCACCGGGCTTCAATCCCGCAGATGCGATTGA
>DASXIL010000820.1:0-5963 GCA_036497985.1 Candidatus Angelobacter sp.
GTCAGTTCCAAAAATGAATCCCGGAATACTGCGATGCGGTATCTCGCTGCCCTTCGGTTCCCCGGTCGATCCCGATGTGTAGATCACGTAAGCCAGGCTTTCAGCCTCCACACCCGTCTCGGCTCGCTCCAGGTTCGTCTCCGGCAGGTTCGTCCACTCATCCTCATTCGCTAAATCGATAACCTGGGTCCCGACATCGATTCCACTCACCCAATTCGGCCAACCTTGCCCCTCGCTTCGCACCATCAGCGCCACGGGTGCGCTGTCCTCCAACATGAATTGCAAACGTTCCACCGGATACGACAGGTCCAGCGGCACATACGCTCCGCCCGCCTTCAACACAGCCACCATCCCCACAACCATCTCCAATCCACGTTCCACACCTATCGCCACACGCGCATCCGCCCTGACCCCAACGCTTCGCAGGTAACGCGCCAGCCGGTTGGCTCGGCGGTTCAGCTCTGTATAGGTCAACTTCTGCCCTTCGTGCTCCACCGCCACGGAGTTCGCCATTCTGGCCGCACACTCTTCGAACAATTCATGCACGCACTTGTGTCTCGATTCGCCCTCCGCCGGGTTCCACTCCACTAAAAGCTGCCGAGTTTCATCCTGCGTCAACATTGCCAAGTCCCAAATTCGCTGCTCTGGTCCGTCTATGGCGGCAGCCAGCAAAAGCCCAAAGTGACGAAGCATGCGCTGAACTGTGTCCGCCTCAAACAAGTCAGTGTCGTAGTTAAAAGCCAGTTTGGGGACTTCGTCGTCTAGAGCAAGCAGCCCCAGATCATACTTGGAGGTGGTGACATCCCACACCATCGGACGCATCTCCACACCTGGAAGCTCAAGCGGTACAGCGTTGCCGCTCATGAATGTAAACATCACCTGAAACAGGGGAGAGCCACTGATCTGCCGCTCCGGCGACAATTCCTCAACCAGCTTCTCCAGGGGCAAATCTTGATGATCGAATGCTTCCAGTGTCGCTTTTTTTGCCCGCTCGAGCACTTCGCGGAAAGTCGGTTCGCGCCTCAGATCAGCCCGCATGATCAGGGTATTCACGCAGAATCCGATCATGCCTTCTGTCCGCACATGGCTGCGGTTCGCTATTGGCGTTCCCACTCCGAAGTCCGTCTGTCCCGTATACCTGAGCAGCAGCACCTGGTAGATCGCCAGCACTGTCATAAAAACGCTGGCGCCTTCCTGGCGGCTGAACCATTTCATTCTTTCCCAATAGTCCCCGGCAATTGTTACAGCTTCCGTGCTGCCGCGATGTTGGGGCATGGCAGGTCGCGGCTTGTCCATGGGCAGTTCCAAAAGCTCCGGCATTCCAGCCAACTGTTTCGTCCAGTATTCCATCTGACGGGCGAAAACTTCTCCCTGCAGCCATTGGGCCTGCCACAGCGTGTAATCCGCATATTGGAGCGGCATCTCCTTAAGCGGCGATTCCTGCCCTTGTACGTAAGCTCCATAGAGGAGTGCCATTTCCTGCTGCAACACCCCCATTGACCACTCATCCAGTACGATGTGGTGAATGCTCAACGCCAGAACATGTTCCCGCTCGCCTAAACGGATCAGCACTCCACGTAACAAAGGCGCGCTTCCCAAATCGAACGGCTTTGCTGCTTCCTCCGTTACGATCTGCTGCGCATGTTTTTTCCTGTCCTCATCTCCCTGCTGATTTCTCAAATCCAGCAGTTGCAACCGGAACTCTACCGACTCCTCGACCTTCTGCACTGGCTCGCCGTTCTCCACCAAAATCCGTGTCCGCAAAGCTCCGTGCCGCCGAATGATCTCCGCCAAACTCCGTTCCAGAACCGGCACTTTCAAATCTCCGTGCAGCTCACACGCCAGCACGACGTTATAAAAGTTGCCGCCAGGTTGCAGGCGGTCCAGAAACCAAAGGCGCTTTTGCGCCCAGGAAAGCGGTAGCTGCTCCTGAGTTTCTGCCGAGGCAATTTCCCAGTCCCCCGAGCCAAGACCCTCTTTCTGCAGCAAAAGACGCAGGAGCTCCCGCTCTTCTTCCGCCTGATCTTTTTTCAACACGGTTCTTTCAGGAGACATTTTTGTAAAAACTCTTAGTTTTTTGATGGGCTTACATTCTGGAGCGCTCTGATTGGAAGATGAAATACCCTGGTCATTGATGGAGGCGGCCCAAAAATGTGGAGTCTGAGCCCCTGATTATGACCGGCTAGCGGACATCACCACCCGATTAAGAACCTTCTTAGTTTATTAGCTTAAAAGATTTTCGGAGTGATTTTTTCATAAAATCCAGCTCTCGATTTGAAAAATCGCGATTTGGCAATGCTAACTGCGCCATCCGTTACATGCATACTTGTTTTATGCAAATGCTCGCAGGCTCTAGGGACGTGATTTGTTAGACCAATATAGAAAAGACTGATGCATTCGTAGAAGCCGAGCAAAGGCTATCGAATATGGTATTAAAGCTTGTTGCACGCATCTGGGCCACATGTGCGCAGCGATGCAATTCAGAAAAGGACGAAAACAACCTTCAAGCTTATCGGTGCGGCATGTACCATCTTGTGTGCGAATTCTGTTGAAACCCATCTAACTTGACTGTGGATTAATCAGGCTTTTAGCTGCCGAACCTGAAACTACATTCTCCAGGGCCGCATTCACTTCGTTCAAGCCATAAAATCGCAAAGGAATGGCCGACCAGGCAGCGGAGCGTGCGGGATCTGTCATCATCCGCACGGATTTATAAAAGTGCGAAAAGTCGGCTCCCCAACAGCCACGCACGTCGAGGTGTTTCTTATTTAAATCCAGATGGGGATTAAAACTTACGTCGCCGGCATTCGTGTATTGGCCAACAATTACCACACGTCCCGCATCGCGCGTGTACCGCATCGCGTCAACTGCAGCATTTGGATTGCCCGTGGCTTCGATCGTCACGTCCGCTCCTCTTCCATCGGTAAGATCGCGGATCCACTCTAATCTCTCGGCTTCTGTACAGGTTGAGAAATCCTTGGTCTCATGTGCGCCTACTTGCCTGGCAACCTGCAGACGAGCTTCCGGAGCGCCCAGGCAAAAAACACGATGTGCACCACGCAGCAATGCACAAATAATAATGGATATACCCACTGGACCACTCCCGAGTACCAGCACCATGTCCCCGAGCGAGATCTCCGCGCGCTCCACTGCGTGCACAGCCGTGGGCAGTGAACAACCGCCGGCCATGAATCTTTGCGGATCCGCACCCTTCAGGCTTAAGCAACGCGTATTCGGCTTAAGATAAATCGATTGGGCCCATCCGCCCGCCAAGCCATCCATCACCCCATATGTAACCCCATAAACTTTCCTCTTCGGACAGCGTGTGCTAGTTTTTGCCACCGCGCAATACCAGCAAACACCGCACGTTCCGTGGACATCGAGAAACGTAACCTCGTCCCCCTCACGAAATCTCCGGTCATCCGAGTCAAGCAAGTTGCCACGTATTTTGCTCAGAAAGCCGACTGAGACGTGACCTGGAATGATCGGATAGGGCACATCGGCCAGGTGCCCTGCATGCAAGTGAATATCAGTGCCACAGACCTCGCTCAGGCGAACATCCAGGATCGCTGAGTTCATTTCCAGTTCGGGTTCTTCAAACTCGCACACCTGTATGGGTTGAAACGGCTTTTGCATGACCGCGGCCAAGATTTTTCGCAAGGTTACCTCAGCTTTCTGCGAACTTGCTGGGAGTATAGATCCCAGGATGGAAAGATTGATTAGCCGCAGTCTCCAGACTTAAAGGGAGTCGGGATGAAGTATCGTGAGATACTGACATTTCTAATGAGCTTCCCGAATACCGGCTTTAATAAACCATAACCCGGCGAGTGCTGCATTTCCAAACGTAATATTTAAGTTCACATTTGTGTCTGCATTCCGCCTTGATGCCTGACAATAGCAAAGGGATTTTATGGCCTCGGTACCCGCATCCACACCAACCGCTTCCAGCCCTGCTATCGAGCATCCGCTGCGCAACCCTAAGTTTCGCCTCTGGTTGATCGGCGGGACTATATCGTTTCTCGGCGACCAGTTCTACATGGTGGCGTTACCCTGGCTTATCTTGCAGCAGACGGGATCGGCTGCGGCCATGGGCGCAGTCATGATGGCGGGCTCCATTCCGCGCGCTCTACTGATGCTCATGGGCGGGGTCGTCAGTGATCGCATGTCCGCGCGCAAGATCATGATGACCACAGCCTCGGCGCGTACCATCTGTGTGGCCGTGATCGGAATTCTCATCTGGTTCGACATTCTTCACATGTGGGAACTCTACGTTTTGGCGGTTATTTTCGGCGTGGCCGATGCATTTGCAGCTCCCGCAGGGACAGCATACTTGCCTTCTCTATTGGAGCCTGAGCAACTAGTGGCGGCTTCCTCGGTCGGCCAGACCGCAGCCCAATTGACGACCATTGTCGGCCCGGTGCCGGCAGGATTTGTGATCAAAACCCTGGGGGTGGCGTGGGCCTTCTTCGTGGACGCGGTCAGTTTCCTGTTCATCATTGGCGCACTTTGGAAGCTGCCCGATCCCCCTAAATCTCAGGCTGCCGGCAAAGCGGTGTGGCACTCGATTTTGGAGGGCATCGCCTATGTGGTCAAAGATGTACCTCTCCGTTCGTTGATGCTGCTGGCCATGACCATGAACTTCTGCTTTACCGGGCCGGTTTCGATTGGTCTCACCTACCTGACAAAAAACCGTTTCGGTTCACCTGCCATCTTGGGAACTTTGCTGTCGGCTGTTGCCGCGGGAAGTCTGTTGGGCGCGCTGCTGGCTGGCGTGTGGAAGATTCGCAGGCGCGGTGTCCTGATGCTTCTGGTGGCAGCCGCATTGGCCCCTTGCCTGGGATCCATTGGACTCATGGATAGAGTGTGGCCTCTTGCCGGTGTGCTATTTTTGATCGGCGCTTTGGCGGCCTTGATGAACGTCCACATCAGCGCCTGGGTGATGCAGCGGATCGATGCAGCGGTGCGGGGGCGAGTGGCAAGTGTGCTCATGCTCGCCACTTTCGGTATCATGCCCATCTCTTTCGCCGTTGCCGGATTCCTGATTGCGTGGAACCTGAAGTTCACGTTTCTGATTGCCGGCCTGGCAATGTTCCTGACTGCCGCCGCAGCATCGTTCCAGAAGCCGGTCCGAGAGATCGAGTAGGACAGACGTTCCCCTAAACTTCAGGATTTGGTGGAGCTAATCGAGATCGTGCCCACGCGCGTGAAAACACGCAAGTTTTTGGTTCGGGGCAAATCGCATATTTCTTAAGCGGATTTTGCGCTCGCTTCCATGCTCTCTGCGTTCTTTTTGTTGTCGAAAACCTGGCTGAGTTCAGAAAAGAAAGCGATCCATAAGCGCCACATCTCTTCCGCACTACTTACAACCCGTTGATAGTCATCGGTCGAGAGCTCTGGTTCCAGGGCGTTACTCGCCTTATCAACGTGGTTTGGTTCCTGAAGAACGTGTATGTCCACCCACGGAAGGTCCTTCATGCCGCTCACTTGCCGCACCGCCGCGCCGATTCCGGAAACCATTGCAAGATCGGCTACCTCAGTTCCATAGACAAAGCCGAGCGCGCTGGCGTGCTCAGTGGATGCGGATTCGTATCCCTTAATGAGTTTGCGGGTGGATTCAAGTGGAGGAGCTTCGGCGACCTCCTGTTGAGAAAAGCCTGCGGCAGCCATCGTTTCCAGATAAATACGCTCATGGGCCATGGTCGGATCGCCTTCTCCAAGTTCCTCGGACAAAATGGAACAAATCGCGGTTTTCGTCTTGAGCCAGGGGACGACTGAGATACTTCTCGAAAGAAAATTGGGGAAATAGTGCAAGGGATGCCACCACTGACCCAGAAAAATCGCGACGTCACTACGCGTAAGCAATCCAGATTTGATCTCACCGAAAAAACGATGGTGAATCAGGCCTTTTCTCAAAGCATTATTTTTCAGTGAATCAAGAACACGTCCCTGGGTCATGGTAAAGC
>DASXIL010000821.1:0-5193 GCA_036497985.1 Candidatus Angelobacter sp.
TCCCTCTTGTTTTCATGCTTCATGCTGCCTGCGCTTTTGCCAGGGCAGACGACAATTCAGCTCAGCTCTTCCGCCGCGGGTGCCAGTCAATCGGCGCAAAGCGGCCAACCTGCGCCGCCGGCGGCCGCCCCTACGCCGGTGCGCGACCGTCCTGCGGCCACGCAAATCACCATGGAGCAGGCAATCACACTGGCGCTGGCCAACAGCCCCAGCATCAAGTCGGCACGTACGCAGATCCAGCAGAACCAGGCGCAGGAAATTACCGCTAATCTCCGTCCCAATCCGACCTTATCGTGGGACTCGCAATTTATTCCTGTATTCAGCGGAGACTTCTCAACCGATACTCTGAACAACCTCCAGCAGTTTGATATCGGCGTGGGATATCTCTTTGAGCGCGGACACAAACGTCAGAACCGCCTGCAGGCTGCTCGCGATGCAACGGCTGTGACAGCAGCCCAGGTTGCCGATACGGAGCGCACTCTGGTCTTCAACGTGGCTCAGCAGTTCATTAACGTCCTGCTGGCAAATTCCACGCTGCAGTTTGCGCTGGAAAACCTGAACAGCTTTCAGAACACGGTTACGATCAGCGAGCAGCGCTACAAAGCCGGGGACATCAGTGAAGGCGACAACCTCAAGATCAAGCTTCAATTGCTGCAATTCCAGACTGACGTAAGTTCCGCCCGGGTGGCCAGGGTCCAGGCCCTGGGAAGCTTGCGCCAACTCGTCGGCTACGCCTCTCTCCCGCACGATTTTGATGTCGTAGGCGATCTGAACTATCAACCGCTTACAGCTGCCCTGCCGGACTTGCAGGTAAAGGCGCTGGCCACTCGTCCAGACCTTCTGGCGGCGCAAAAAGGCGTAAAAGCAGCCAACAGCCAGATATCGCTGGCCAAGGCCGACGCCAAAGTGGATTTCAATGCTTCCGCCAGTTACTCGCACGTATCCGGCGCAAGCTCCACATCCCTCTTCTTCAACGTGCCGCTGCCGTTCTTCAATCGCAATCAGGGTGAAATTGCGCGCACCAAGTTCGCGCTCACCGGCGCGGAACTTGCCGCCAAAGCCGCGGAGGACACGGTGATGACCGACGTGACGAATGCATATGAGTCTGCAAGTTCCAACCAGGACGTGGTGAAACTGTATGTTTCCGGCTACCTGAAGCAGGCACAGGATTCGCGCGACATCAGTCAGTATGCCTACAAAGGAGGCGCAGCCACCTTGCTTGATTTTCTCGATGCCGCGCGCAGTTATCGCTCCACACAACTCGCTTACCGGCAGGCGCTGGCTGCTTACATGCTCAGCCTGGAGCAACTGCGGCAGGCCATCGGGACCAGGAGTTTGCCATGAAACATATTCACCACCAACTCCGCTCAACTCGGATTCCTGCCAGAGCGCTGGCGATCGCAGCGATTGCGCTGGGGATGATAGTGTCTGGGTGTTCGGGCGGCGATCCAAGCAAGGCAAAAGAAAAAGGCTCCGCGGACAACAACAAGACCCAGCTGTTCACGGTGCCCACGGAACAGGTTTCGCATATCCAGGTAGTCACAATTCAACCAACGTCGTGGCCGCGGGTTCTGCGCCTCAACGGCACGGTTGCGTATAACAGCTTCCTCACCACGCCCGTGATTTCACAGGTAAGCGGACCAGTAAGCCGGATTCTGGTTTCCCCGGGCCAGCAAGTGAAGAAAGGGCAGCCGATGCTGTACGTCAGCAGCCCGGACTACTCACAGCTTCGAGCAAACTACCTGAAGGCGCGCGACGCCCATTCGCTGGCGCACAAAAATTATCTGCGCGCGCAGGACCTCTTTGCCCACCACGCTATCGCCGAACGCGATTTGCAGGTGGCAGAGTCGGCGGAGATACAGGCGCAAGCCGACCAGCAGGCGGCGGAGCAGTCGCTGAAAATTCTCGGTATTCCGCGTCCCGACACTTTGATTGAGAACCCGACTTCGCCGGAGGTTCCGGTGCTGGCGCCCATTCCGGGCGAGGCCGTTGAGCGGCTGGTGGCGCCGGGGCAGGTGCTTCAGGCAGGACAAACGCAGTGCTTCACCATCTCCAACATGGCAACGGTTTGGGTGCTGGCCAACGTTTATGAAAATCAACTTGCCTACGTTCACGTGGGCGACCCGGTAACGATCAAGACAGATGCATACCCCGATGTTTTTCATGGACGAATTTCTTTCATGGGCGCTGCGCTCGATGCCACTTCGCGGACATTGCAAGCCCGAATCGACACAAAGAATCCTGAAGGCCGCCTGAAGAAAGACATGTACGTAACGGCCACCGTGGTTGCGGGCAAAATCGATAACGCGCTGTTGGTGCCGGACGCGGCAGTGCTGCGCGATGCCGAGAACGAGCCGTTTGTTTATGTAGCTGTTGCGCAGGACCAGTTTGCACGACGGCCGGTAAAACTGGGCCAAAGCAGTGACGGCAAGACGCAGATCGTCTCCGGCCTGCAACCCGGAGAGCGCGTCGCCGGCGACGGCAGCTTGTTCCTGCAGTTTGCAAGTTCACAGTAAGCGTAGCTGCGGAAGCCTTGAGAAGACGAGCAGCCGCGAGGGCCGTGCAGCCCGAGCGGCGTGATTTAGGCGCAGAACAGTTTCGTTGAAAGAGAGCAAGCTGAGCGGTTCGGAGCGGAGCGACAGATTATTTGGGCGCGAGGGCCGTGCAGCCCGAGCGGCGTGACACAGGGCAGAAACAAAAACTCGGCGAAGAGAAGGATTTAGAAGCGGTTTGGAGCGTAGCGACATAAACCAATGATCCACAAACTAGTCCAAGTTGCTTTGCGGCAGCGCTTTCTGGTGCTGATGCTCACCGTGCTGCTCGTCATCGCCGGCGTGGTTTCATTCAAGCTCATGCCGGTGGACGCATACCCAGACCTTGCTCCGCCCACGGTCGAACTGATCACGCAGTGGCCGGGACACGCCGCGGAAGAAGTCGAGCGCCTCATCACTCTTCCGCTGGAAGTGGAAATGTCCGGTGCGCCCCAGATGGCGGTGATGCGCTCCATCTCGCTCTACGGGCTTTCTGATATCAGGCTGACGTTTGAAGAGGGAACTGACAATTATTTTTCCCGGCAAGTCATCTTTCAACGAATTGGAGACGCACAGCTTCCGTCGGGCGTAGCGCCCAGCATGGCGCCGCTATTCAGTCCCAGCGGACTTGTGTATCGCTACGTACTTCAAAGCCCTGATCGCACTCCACAAGAGTTGAAGACCATTGAAGACTGGGTGGTGGAGCGCGCGTACAAATCCGTTCCCGGCGTGGCCGACGACTCCGGTCTGGGCGGCACTGTCATGCAATACCAGGTGCTGCTTGATCCTTCACGGCTGTATGGATATCACCTGACGGTCCCACAGGTGCTCCAGGCGCTTTCAGTGAATAACTCCAATGCTGGCGGCGGCTTTTACTCGCAGGGCGGGCAGTTCTACTACGTCCGCGGGCTTGGCTTGGTGCAGAACACCAGCGACATTGGGAACATTGTGATTGCCAGCAATAAGGGCACGCCGATTCGTATCCGCGACGTCGGCGAAGTGACGATTGGCAATGCGCCGCGGCTGGGTCAGTTTGGTTTTCAGACACATCAGGAAAATCACGACGATGCAGTAGAAGGCGTGATCCTCATGCGTCGCGACGAGCAGACGCAGACTGTACTAAAAGCCGTACAAAAGAAGACTGAAGAGTTAAACAGCTCCATCTTGCCGCGTGACGTAAAAGTGCGGCCTTTTTATGATCGCAGCGATCTTGTTCAGGTCACCACGCGGACGGTCGAGGGAAATCTTTTCCGCGGAATGGTTCTTGTTCTGCTGGTATTGCTGTTTTTCCTTGCCAGCATACGTGCCGCAATCATTGTGGCGCTTACGATTCCCCTGGGATTGCTGTTCGCCTTCATTGTGCTGCACGCGCACGACGTTTCCGCGAACCTGCTTTCTATCGGCGCCATAGATTTCGGCATCATCATTGACGGCACCGTCGTGATGGTGGAGAACATCTATCGCGAGCTGGCGCTGCGGGAAGGCCAGCCCTACAAACTCAACGAAGTGATTCTGGCGGCGGCGAAGGACGTTGATCGTCCTATCTTTTACTCAGTCGCTGTCATCATTGCCGGCTATCTCCCTATCTACGCGCTGAGCGGGCCTTCCGGCAAGCTGTTCCATCCTATGGCGGACACCATGTCCTTTGCCCTGATTGGCGCGCTGGTCCTCACTCTCACGCTGGTTCCGGTGCTGGCTTCTTATATGTTCACCAAGGGCGTGAAGGAACCAAAGAACCGCGCGTTTGAGTGGATCAAGAAAATTTATACGCGGCAGCTTGACTGGTGCCTTGACCATCGGCAGCTCACGCTGCTGATTGCTGTTTTGATTTTTGCCGCAACGCTCTGCCTCGTCCCATTTATTGGCGGCGAATTCATGCCACACCTGGACGAAGGCGCGTTGTGGGTCCGCGCCACCATGCCTTACACCATCTCGTTTGAGGAATCGAGCAAGATCGTGCCGCAGGTCCGCAACATCCTTATTTCTTATCCTCAAGTTACCGTTGTGGGGTCTGAGCACGGCCGTCCGGACGATGGCACCGATCCGACGGGATTTTTCAATGCCGAATTTTATGTTGGGTTGAAGCCGTACGACGACCCGTCCTGGAAGAGTAAGTTCGATACCAAAGAAAAGCTGATTGCCGACATCGACAAAAGGCTTGAAGCTTTTCCTGGAATCATTTTTAACTACACCCAGCCGGCAGAGGATGCCGTGGACGAGGCGCTTACCGGCTTGAAGAGTTCGCTGGCGGTAAAGATCTATGGCCCCGATCTTGACGTGCTGGAAAAGAAAGCCGTGGAAATCAAGAAGACCTTGCAGAATGTTCCCGGCTTCACCGACTTGACGGTGGTGCATGAGCTGGGCCAGCCAAGCCTGAATATCAATGTTGATCGCGAAAAAATCGCGCGCTACGGTATCAACGTGGCTGACGTGGAAGCCGTGATTCAGGCGGCTGTCGGCGGGCAGGCCGCGACGCAGGTGGTGCAGGGAGAAAAGCTTTTTGATCTTGTCGTCCGCATGCAGCCGCAGTTCCGCAGCAGCGCGCAGGAAATTGGCAACCTGCTGGTAGGCACTCCGGATGGCCAGCAGATTCCCATCAGCCAGATGGCGGAAATCAAGCAGGGAAACGGCGCGTCATTTATCTATCGCGAAAACAACCGGC
>DASXIL010000822.1:0-10671 GCA_036497985.1 Candidatus Angelobacter sp.
ACCGGCTTTCAGCGCGCTACTCCATCCAAGACGCAACGAACCTGAACATGCTGGTGGGGGAGACGTTGGACTGCGGCGGTGTGGGCGCGCCCAGCAGCGGACGCAACGGATCGTTGCGCGATCAGGACCTGGTGGGAACGCTTACGACCACGCTAACTGAGAACAAGGTGAATTCACTGCTGTTCCAGTGGGCACGGCGCAACTATGGTTTTCTGGGCGTGACCGGACAACCGAACCTCGATGTGCCAAACCTGCTGCTGTTCGGCCACAACTTTGGAGCGTTTGACCGCTATAACGAAACGCGCATTCAAGCCTCGGATACTTTCTCCTGGGTCCACGGCAAGCACTACGCCAAGTTTGGCGTCGATACAAACTACGTGCGCAATTTTGTGATCTGGCCGGGCTTCACGCCGGCGCGCATCATCTTCCCCAGCCTGGGCGATCTGCTGGCGTCAGGCAAGACTGATTGGGGATCAACGCCATGTCCCGCGCCCCTGGTTGGGCTGGTGGCGCCGTGCCTGGCAGCTTTCTTCTGGGGCGCACCAATTGGTCCGGGGCCTTTCAATCCCAATGCAGCATCGCCTTCAGTCCCGACAACATGGGACCAGGCATTCCTGGCTTCCGAGGCATCGAATTTCTTTGTTCACGTGAACCACAGTTACTTTGGCTTCTTTGCCCAGGACCAATACAAGATAACGCAGAAGTTGACGGTGAATTACGGCCTCAGGTATGACGTGGAAGCGGGCCTTGGATTCTTTGTGAATGGCGACCACAACAACTTTCAGCCGCGCGTTGGATTTGCCTACGCACCGGACTCCAAGACGGTAATCCGCAGCGGATTCGGCATCTTTAACGACAAATACAGCCTGACATTCTTCTTTGTACCCGCGCCGCAGCGGCCGCCAGTCATTGCCGGACTGCCGACCGTAAACAATCAGACGACCGGAACTTACCTGCTGAACAGCATCTTTCTGCCCACGCCATGCGTGCTGGCTGGATGTCCGGTGGTTCCACCATTGCCATTGCCGCCGGGAACGGTGCCACCGCCGTTGTTGACATCTGCCTTTGAGAACCTTATCAATAGCGGATCTTTTCCCAACAACTCACTGTTTGCGCAGGGCGGAACGGCGGTTGACCGTAATTTGCGGTCGCCTTACACGGAGCAGGCCAATCTTGAAATCGACCGCGCGATTGGCGGCGGGCTAACGGTCAGCGTCGGCTATTTGTTTGTAGCAGGACACAAGCTGGTACGCCCTATCGATCTCAACGTGGGGCCGCCAGTTGGCGTACAGCCGAGCACAGGCAAAGACATTTACGCATTTGCCATTCGCGATCCAAACATCCCCGCGCCGCCGGCAGGGTCGCCGGGAACGAATGGGATTTTCTACTTCACCGATTCCACCGGCAATTCCGTCTATCACGGGCTGACATTGCAGGTAGAGGAGAAGGCGGGCAAGTATTTCTCACTGAACGCAAATTACACGCTCTCACACACGCTGGATGACGGCACGTTTGTCACGTTTGTGAGCACGCCGCAATCGAACGCGCAACGCAACCTGGAGCGCGCCAACTCCAACCAGGATGCGAGGCACCGCTTTGTAGCGAACTTTACTGCCGATGCGCCGCAGAGCACATTCCTGCGCAACTTCCAGTTGAGCAGCATCATCACGCTGCAATCGGCGCGCCCGTTTACGCTGTTTGTGGGATTTGACGCAAACAATGACGGCAATCCCGTTACGGACCGCGTGGGCAATTCGCCGCGCAACAGCTATCGTGGCGATAATTTGCAAACGGTGGACCTGCGGCTGGCGCGAGCTATTCACATCAAAGAGCGGACGGTACTGAACCTTTCCGTGGATGCTTTCAATCTTTTCAACCATGCCAACATTGACGAGGTGTTTTCCGTTTACGGCGCGCCGGATTTTGTTGCCGGTCAACCCGTACCCACGCACTTTGGCGATGGCGGTTTCAGCCCCAGCGGCAATGTTGGCGCACCCAGAACGGCATTTAACACTCGCCAGTTCCAGCTAGGAGCGAAGTTTACTTTCTAGATCAGCCTGTACCTTTCAAACGCCGGCAGTTCTCCAGGCTGCCGGCTTTTTCTTGGCTTCTTATATTCATTCCTCCGGGCCTCTCGGCTATGATCTAGCGATGCAAAATCTTCTAGTTCTGGTACTGGCCATGGGGCTGGTTCTGCCTGTGGCGGCACAGGATGTACGCAGCGCCACGTTGACTGATGTTGCAGTCCTTCCGCAGGTCTTGAACTTTGAAGACCAAAAAACGGTTGGGCCGCCAAACGGATGGATGGCATCGCCGGAAGGAACTGTGTTCGCCGATAACAAGGTTGTCCATGGCGGCAACTGGGCAGCGCGCCTTGAGCGCAATGCAGATAGCGGTGGAGCATTCTCCACACTGCACCGCGCCATCGCAATGGATTTTGCGGGTACGACGGTTGAGCTGCGCGGTTTTCTGCGCACCGAACAAGTGACCGTGTTGGCAGGTTTGTGGTTGCGCGAGGACGGAGAATCTCCGACGCTGGCTTTTGACAACATGGCAAACCGCCCGGTGCAAGGGACCACCGAGTGGACTGAGTATTCAATTAAGCTGCCGGTGCATCCGGACGCCCGACAGCTCTTTTTTGGCGCACTTCTGGTTGGAACCGGGAAGCTGTGGGTGGATGATATGCAGGTGCTGGTGGATGGCAAGCCGGTAACAGAAGCACCCAAGATTGACCGGCCTAGAACCGTGTTTGAACTTGATAGTGAGTTCAATGCAGGATCCCGCATCCAGATTGAGAAGCTGACGCCGGTACAAATTGAAAACCTGGCAACGCTGGGGCGTGTCTGGGGCTTCCTGAAATATCATCATCCCAAGGTGCTTGCTGGAGCGCTGCACTGGGACTATCAACTCCTTCGTATTCTGCCATCCATACTTCAAGCTCCTGACCGCGCGACCGCCAACGCTGCCCTGCTTAAATGGATGAACGGGCTGGGACAAATGGAGCCATGCCAGCCATGCGTCAGCCTAAAACAAAGCGATGTTGCTATACGTCCGGACGTGGCGTGGCTGGAAGATACTAATTTGCTGGGAACGGAGCTAAGCCGGAGTTTGGTTGCAATCTACAAGAACAGGCCGGCCAAGGCGCGACAGTTTTATCTGGATGTCGTCCCACAGGTCTTGAACCCCTCCTTCAAGCATGAGCTGGGCTATGGACAGATCAAGTTTCCTGATGCCGGATTTCAACTGCTTGCGCTCTACCGGTTCTGGAACATCATGGAATATTGGTCGCCCTACCGTGACATTATTGGAGAAGACTGGAGGCAAGTACTGGCGGAATTTGTTCCCAGAGTTACCCTGGCAAAGAGCAAAGACGAATACAAGCTGGAGATGATGGCATTGATCGGCCGGGCGCATGACGGCCACGCGAGTCTGTGGAATTCACTCGACGTGCGGCCACCGACGGGCGATTGCCAGTTTCCGGTGATCGTGCGTTTCATTGAGAATCAACCCGTTGTTTACGACTACATCATTCCTAAAGCTGCAAAGGAATCCGGGCTGGCCGCGGGTGATGTAATCACGGAGATTGATGGCGTTCCGGTGAAGACGCTGGTGGAAAAATGGAAACCCTATTATGACGCGTCCAATGACGCGGCAAGGATGCGCGACATCGGTATGTATATGACGCGCGGGAAGTGCGGTGAAGCAACCGCCAGCATTTTGCGCGACGGAAAAGTTCTGGCGCTCAAGCCGAAGCGAGTTCAGATATCGCCAGAAGCTATGGGCTATGCGCATGACTTGCCGGGAGAGACTTTCCGCCTATTGTCAAAGGACGTCGCATACTTAAGATTGTCCACGGTGAAAGCGGAGGAAGCACAACATTACATTCAAGGGGCCGCGGGCACGAAAGCGCTGATCATCGATATCCGCAACTATCCTTCTGAGTTTATGGTTTTTGCGCTGGGCCAGAAGCTGGTGGAAAAGAAAACTGACTTTGTGCGATTTACCACGGGAGATATTTCCAATCCGGGCGCGTTTTATTGGAACGAGCCGCTGAGCCTTGTACCGGAGCAGCCGCTCTACACAGGCAAGGTCGCAATCCTGGTGGACGAAGTCTCTCAGAGCCAGTCCGAATACACGACCATGGCATTCAGGGCGTCGCCAAGAGCTGTAGTTGTCGGCAGCACAACGGCCGGTGCGGACGGCAACACCTCGCCTTTCGCATTGCCCGGTGATTTGAGGACGATGATCAGCGGCATCGGCGTTTTCTATCCCAACAAAAAGCCCACGCAACGCATTGGCATTATTCCAGACGTAAAAGTACAACCGACGATTGCCGGAATTCGCGCCGGCAGAGATGAAGTGCTGGAAGAAGCATTGCGACAGGTGCTGAGAAAATCCGTATCGGAAGATGAGATACAGAAGATGGCAAAAGCGCCGGCGGGAAACTAGCGTGTACGGAACGGCAGCTTGAATTTGCGCGCGATCTCCGGCCAGTATTCGCGAAGGACGTCCCAGGCCATGTCATTGGCCACGCTATAGCCGACGCGGCTTGCCGTGGGACCGAATCCGCGCGGGTTTCCGGGATGATAGAGATTGCTCAGCGCCTTGGAGCTTACAGTCCCAAACCACTCAGAGTAGTTCGGCATGAGCTTGCCTGAATCGCTCTGGGTAACAAACCTGTGCGCCAGCGCATGGCCGATCCGCGACTGCGTGGAGCCTTGTCCCAGGCGGTAATAGCGCGGGTCTTGCCGGAAGAGAGCCGGATAGAGAAAGATGCCAAAAAAGTCGCCGGTAGCGTTATCAGTAACTGCAGCGCCAAAGCGTTTTCCATAACCGGCAGCGCCCATCTGGTAGCTGGGATCGTCGCGATCAAGCTGGGCGGTGGCGGCGTCCCAGGCCGCGCCAACGTAGTTCAGCGGATCAGCAGTGCTTTCAACGAACATGTGGAATTTGTCTGAGGCTGAAAGCGCGCAGGGGCGGAGATCGCTCTTATGGCGCGGAATGTGGACCGTGGTGCTTTCCAGCCGCTGTGAGAATCGCCCGACGACCTGGCTGAGCGGGCCGTTGTAATCGTCGATATCGAATGGCTCGATGGGATGGATGCAGGGCTGCTGCTTTGCGGGAGTGATCATGGAAGACGGAACCAGCGAGAGCGCAGGCGTCATATTATTGAGCCGCGGTACCGGCTGGGCAAAGGCCAGAGCGCCCACCAGCAGCGTTCCCAAGAGCGCGAATTGTCTGTGCATGCTCTTCATATTCAGCAGTCCCAGCAAGCGGCCCCGTCCAGACCGTCTACTTTATCAATAGATGCGCTTTGCAAAAGTTTAAGAATTGTTACGTTTGTCCATGCACCGGTTAACTTTGCAGTTAACAGCCGTCCGCGCAAATTCAACAAATCAAGGCCCTTTCCAGCGGGAAACACAACCAGGAGCTTTTCCGTGTCCAGGGCCTTGAACGCCACTTCCTGTAACTTGAGACACGCCGCGCATTTTGGCGGAACGCATTTATAATGGCGAGTCATGCGTACGGATTGGACGCGGCAGGAAGTCGCCGCCATTTATCGTGAGCCGCTGCTCGATCTTCTGTTACAGGCGCAGAACGTGCACCGTGCGCATCATCCGGCGAATCAAGTGCAGATGTGCAGACTGCTCTCCATCAAGACCGGTGGATGCCCGGAGGATTGCGCTTACTGTCCGCAAAGCGCGCGCTACCCAACCGGGGTGGAGCGCGGGCCGCTGATGAATTGCGATGAAATTCTACCCGCCGCCCGCCGCGCAAAAGCCGATGGCGCGACCCGCTTCTGCATGGGCGCCGCATGGCGACAAGCTCCTCAGGGCCGCGAGTTCGACTCCGTGCTGGAATCCGTACGCGCCGTTGCTGCGCTGGGCATGGAGGTTTGCTGCACGCTGGGCATGCTGACGGAATCGCAAGCTGCTCAACTCAAAGATGCCGGCCTTACTGCTTACAACCATAACCTGGATTCTTCTCCCGAGTTTTACAAGAACATCATCAGCACGCGGGTTTACCAGGAACGTTTGGATACGATTGCCGCCGTGCGCAGGGCCGGCATCACGGTTTGCTGCGGCGGAATTCTGGGAATGGGTGAATCCGAAGACGACCGCATCGGCCTTTTGCACCAGCTCGCCACGCTCGACCCGCATCCTGAAAGTGTCCCTGTCAATATGCTGGTCCGTGCGGGAGGCACGCCATTGGCTGGCTCGCCTGATCTCGACCCATTAATCATGGCGCGGACAATTGCCTGCGCGCGGATCATGATGCCGCGATCCAGGGTGCGCCTTGCTGCCGGGCGCAAGCAGATGTCCCGTGAGGCAGTCTTGCTCTGCTTCCTGGCTGGAGCCAACTCCATTTTTACCGGCGAGAAGCTGCTAACCACGTCGAACCCGGAATTTGATGAAGACAAAAGTTTGTTGGCGGAGCTGGGATTGAAGGCGATGCAGCTTGCGTAACAGAATCAGCGTGACCTTGCTTCTCACGTATACATGTAACGCGGATAGAGGGCTAATCATGAAAGCGAATGCTTACTTCGGGATATTGATCGTTCTTATGCTCGCCGCGCTTCCGTCGGCAGCCAAAGAACTTCACGCCACCATTGTTTATGACGACACGGCAACGGATCTGACCGCCGTGCGTGAAGACGCCGGCCAGCTCTGGATCACCACCGCCGATCTCAAACGGGCAACGCGTTTTGAGGTAAAGCCGCAAGGCGTTTGCCGCGACGAGCTGTGTTTCCCGCTGCCTAAAGCCAAACGCGAAGCGTTTATTCATAAGGACGCAGGCAATGGCAATTCAAAGCAAACGTGGTTCAACATGACGGCGTTTGCCGGTCTGGTCCACCAGCCGGTAGCGCATGACGTCGCGCTCTCCACCTGGTATCTTGGGCTACGCTCCGATCAGCGCCAGCAGCTTAGTTCCCTGCAAGCGCCGGACTTCGCGCTGCCTGACCTGCAGGGAAAGCTGCATCGGCTATCTGATTTTCACGGGAAGAAGATCCTGCTGGTTACATGGGCCAGCTGGTGAGGATGCCGCTTTGACCTGCCAGGCTGGCAGGCAATCTACCAGCAGTTGAAAGACAAGAATTTTGAAATCATTTCCGTGGCGCAGGATACCGGCGGCGCCAAAGATGCCGGGCCCTGGATCGATCCGGTGCGTTACGTGGATGCCAAGCCCGATCTGCCGAAAGAGACAGTTGAGACCGCGAAGAAAATTGGTCCGCTAACCTATACCGTCCTGATCGATGAGAAACACGTCGTTTCCAAGTTGTACAACATGGTGAACGTGCCTACGGGTGTCTGGATCAATGAGCAAGGACGCATCGTGCGTCCGAATGAGGTTGCATTCGTCGACGACCGCTTCAAGAACTTCACCGGCATGGATTCTGAGCCGTATCTCAATGCGCTAAAAGACTGGGTGGGAAAAGGCGACAAGAGTGCCTACGTGATGAGTGAAGACCATCTACGGGAAAAGCTGCCGGCGCAAGATCCCAACATCGCGCAGGCTGCGGCGGAATTTGGACTCGGCGAACAGCTCTACAAGTCCGGCCATCCGACAGAGGCCATTGCGCACTTTAAAGAAGCGCAACGATTGAATCCCAAGAGCTGGAATTACAAGCGGCAGGCTTATGCCCTGACCAGCGAGAAAGACTACGGAACAACGTTCCGCGATGAGGTGCAGAAAATCGGCGGAAGCAAGGTTTATTATCCGCCGCCTGAATTGCCGGAAGAGAAAAAGAAAGACTAACCACAAAGACTTACGACGGCGTAATCCGATTCTTATGCGATCGCCAGAACTCCTGCACCAGGAAGCTGACACTGGCGGAAAGCATGGTGCCCAGGATGCTGAAGACGATCGTGATCCCGCCTGTAGGCAGCGGATGAGAATCCGGCGTGGACGACCCAGTGGTTGCCACGGCTGATGCAGTTGCGCCACCAAAATTCACTGCCAGCGCGTTGCGGCGCGTGGCGTTCACCTGCAAAATGCTTTCACGGCTGGAGGTAAAGTCAGCGGCGGCGCTACGCGCCTGATCAAAGCCTTCATCTGGTGCGCTGATGTGCACCTGCACCACGTGCCTGCCGATGGGGACATCGATCAGTTTGGAAAAAATTTCCGTACCAGACTGGCCTTTGGGCAAAATACCAAGCCGTTTTTTGGAAGCCACATTCACATTGCCGCTGTAGACCGCTGAACCATCGACAAGAACAGAGAGCTGCGCGGAGCGGAAGCTATGCCGGCAGATGAGCTGCAGATGAGCTTGCTGTACAGGCACGGCGGCATAGACAGCGAAAATGATTGCGATCAACAGAATAGTGATGACGCCGTAGCGGATCCAGAGCGGCGTCTTTCGGAAACGAAATAGGATCGAGCGCGAAGGCGCAGCAGAATTGTCCGCAGGCGCACTGGCTTGGAGTTGTTCTGAATGATCTTGGGCCGGGGCCGAGGACATATTGGTCCTTATTTTGTCCCAGACGCGCCGCGCGGAAAAGTTACCAAAGTCAGAGAAGCGTAGATAGCCGAAGGATTTGAATGCTTTCCTATCTGAAGAAACAACGGCGGGTACGAAAGAATTTGCAAAACCAAAGGGCCAGATTTCTCCGGCCCCCTGGCATTCCAATTCTAGAGCTTACTGGACGTTGACATGAGTGATGCGCGTGGCCCAGTTGCCTAATGAGCCGCGCGTATTTCCGCAGGTAAAGCTAGTGGCCACGTAGGTAGCCAGATCGCAAGAATGCGAGATGTATTCGCTCGCAAACCAGATCGAGTTTCCATCCACCGCGGCCGCGCCATAGTCGCCCCAGCGCGGACGAATTGGATTCACTTCAGGGAAATAGCCGCTGAATCCATCCTGGCGGGCTGCTCCTTCAGCGACAATGTGCACATCACCGGCTCCGACTTTGGCATCAAGCGCGGCGTAACCGGCGCTTGGGTAATGATCGTTTCCCAGGACGGTGAAAGCAATCACGCCACGTCCGCTGGAATTTACGCCTACTGCCGGATAGGTCACATTGTTACCGGGCAAAGCGATAATGCCCTGGGTAATTACATCTGCTGAAGTTCCGCTCGGGTGCAGCACAAAAAACGCGATGCCGGCCTGCCTAGCGCCATTCACGGTGGCAGCCGTATCGAGCGCGGCCCAAAGTTTGCCGTTGGCGTACCAGACCTCCTGCATGCGGGAATCATTGCTGGGCGGTCTTGTGTCCGGATTGGGGAACGGCCCGCCGGCAGTAAAGAAGAAGCGCCAGCAGCCCGTACCAAATGGAGTTGAAAGAGTATTGTCAGCAAGACACTGCCCCAACGGGAACGGACCAGCTTTCTGGAATGAACTTGAAGGAACAGCATAAGTCTGAGTGTTGACTGTTCCAGTTAACAAGTTCACAGCTGGGCTTGAGCCGTTCAACGACTGCGTATTGGTGAGCTGCCAGCTCACCAATGCGTTGAACGCTCCGGTGTTTGAGAACACGGCCACGGAGCTCAGCAGGAATTCTGTTCCGCCATTGTCGGTGCGGAAGTCTGTCCCAGGAGACAGAGCCGGAAACACCGTGAAGCCTTGTATCCCAAAGGGCAACGTGGGAGCGAGCGCGATAGTATCAAACTGCACTACGTTGGCGGGCCCACCGGATATCAGCCCTTGCTTGGAGATAGCATAGATCTGCGCGCCGTGGAACCTTCCGGGCGTGAAGAGGTCAAATTCGTTGGTGGTGATATACAGCCCATTGGCGTCCATGCCTATGTGGGGATAATCTCCCAGACATTGTGCATGTACCAGCACGCCTCTAACGCGTGCCTGACAGTTGTGGTCCGGAGTGCCATCGGTGCCGTCATCCTGGACTGGCAGATGGAAGACGGTCCAGCCACCAAGCGGGTTGGAGGTATTGCTCACAGCAATATCCAGATGGTTTTTGCCATTCAGGCTTTGCGAAGTCACCGCAGCGCGGTCAAGCGTAAGCACCACATGAAACCATCGCTGCGATGCTGAATCGAAATGACAGGTCGGATCAGTAATGGATGGTCCAAACTGCAGCGGGTTTTTGGTACGATCAATCGCCGCAGGATAACCATAAAAAGTATTCAGGTCGGTTACGCCCAGCAGCGTGCTGCCGTCAGTACCATAAACGTTCAGAACATCATTCACCGATTCCAGCACAAAGCCGTTACCGGCACAAAGCGCCTGGTCAGGAGGCTCAACGGAAAACTGGTTGCCATTGTTGGCAAAGCGCTGGTTAAAGAAGTTGAGGCCATCAAAGCTAGTAACGATCTCGGGGTTTGACTTGGCTTTTCCATTCCCCGGAACCTGGGGTCCCTGTCCGGGGCCTGGCGCGATTGACCGATTCAGCGCGGTTTTACCGGATATATTGCCCTGAATATCGACGCCAAGATCGTCATCACTGTCATTGCCGTCCAAGGCAGTATCAAGTTCCTGGTCTTGAATGTCGGGGTTTTGTATTCCAGGCGATCCCACTTGTGTGGGCACCGGCTGCGTTGTACCTGAACTGTTGATTTGGCGCACTACCTGCGCGCTGCTGCTGGCGGCAAACAATAAAAGGGCCGCACTTGTTGTTAAAAAACTCTTTAGCTCGCGTGAAAGCTGAAAGGGGAGAGTAACTTGCATTCTAGGTTCTCCTGGGAGGAAGGTTCGGGCTTGACTAAGTCTAGTCC
>DASXIL010000823.1:0-7154 GCA_036497985.1 Candidatus Angelobacter sp.
CTCAGTTGGAGGCTGCTACTTTCGATTCCCTGCGTACCGTGATATTCACAGTGTCGGGCTGGCTCCAGAAAGCAATTCCCTTATTGAACTGCAGACGATTCATGACCGCCACCATTTTTCCCGGCTCCACCTTGACGTCAATGTAGTGATAGTTGATTTCATCGCTCTGAAACATATCGGTAGGCTTGCGCTCTATGGGATAAGCATGCGCGCCACCACCGCCGGTAACAAAATAGGTCACGCCGCCGTGCTCATAGCGTTCGTAATTGTGCACATGGCCGGCGAACACCACAATGCGCGCGTGTATGCGTTTCTGGTGTGCTTCCAGAAAGCGCGCCAGCGCCTGCTCCGCCGGGCGGGCGGAGTGTCCACCGCCGAACTTTTTGTCGTCTGAAGAACTGGTGTAGGGTGGGTGATGCAGGACGACGACTACGAAATCCACGCCGGCAGGAACGGTCTCCATCTTTTTCTTCAGCCAATCGCCCTGCTCGCCGGATGTTTCGTCCAGCGCGCTGTCCAGCGTCAGCATCAGGAGGTTCCCAGTGCTCACGGAATAGTAGAGGCTGTGGTCCAGTTCAGGATAGCGTTGGAAGTAGTTCGCCAGACTCACATTCAGATCGCCATGAAGATCGTGATTTCCTAACGCTGGGTAGACGCGGATGTGCTTCTCGCGCCAGATCGCGGTCTCGTTGTCATAGACATTCCAATCGCCAGGATCGTTTCCGTTGTAGGTGATGTCGCCGCCAAAAGTGACGAAGTCTGGCCCAGCCTTAGCGATGGCCCCAACAAGTTCGCGGCGCACTTGAGGATCGGCTGCCAGAGTATTGGCCGGATCAGTGAAGCGAGTATCGCCCCACGCGATGAAGTGTGCCCGGTTATCGTGGTTGAGTCGTATATTCACCGGCTGAGTTTGCGCGGCCAGGGGAAGGCCAGCCAATAAGCAGGCGAATCGGCAGAACAGAGTCCATGTGTGAAGCATGGCCCTACCTTACAACGGGCTTTGTGAACTCTCCGTTAATTTCAAGCCCAAAAATTCAAGCGCAAAAATCTTCACACAGTATTCATCGTCCCTTCATCAATTCTTCAACTACCAGCGGCAGTATAGGTGCGCGCCCAAGCTGCGCGTTCACGTTCGGTTCTTTTCCGGAAAGAAATCTCGCCTTGCCCGAAAGGAGCGATTTTTATGATGCAACAGCCCCATTCTTATTCTTCTGTGGTTTTGAAGTTGTGCATCGGATTGGCGTTCGCGCTTTCCGTTTCAGCCATGTTTGCGCAAACCAGAGGCGGCATCAGCGGCCGGGTGACCGATTCTTCCGGCGCAGTCCTGCAAGGCGCGCGCGTGGAATTACAGCCGCAGGGCATTATCGCCGCGACCAATCAATTTGGTGAATTCACATTTACCAATGTCCCGCCGGGAGACTACACGGTAATCATTTCTTATGTCGGATTTGAGCACTCCAGCCAGAAGGTGACTATCTTAGCGGGTTCACGTGCTGCGGTGAATGTCTCGCTGGCGGTGAAATCGAAAGAGGAAGCGATCATTGTGGAAGCTCCGCGTGTCCACGGCGAGGCTGAGGCCATCAATCGTATGCGCAGCGCCGACAACATCCTGCAGGTGATCCCCGCCGATGTGATTACCTCGCTGCCCAACGCCAACATTGCTGACGCGCTGGGCCGCCTGCCTTCGGTCACGCTGGAACGTGACGAAGGCGAGGGCAAGTACGTTCAGATTCGCGGCACCGAGCCCCGGCTGAGCAATGTGACCATCGATGGCGTAAATGTCCCCTCGCCGGAAAGCGGCGTCCGCCAGATCAAGCTGGATACGGTGGCATCAGACCTGGTGGAATCGGTTGAGGTCAACAAGACGCTGCAGGCCAACCAGGATGGAGACGGCATCGGCGGCTCAGTGAATCTCAAAACCAAGACTGCGGGCGACCTTCCCACTCTGACTTTGTACGGATTGGGCGGTTACACCCCAATCATCGGCGGACGCGGTGTTGACCAGTTCGGCGGCACTGTCGGGCAGCGCTTCGGCCCCAACAAGAAGCTGGGCATATTGTTCGGCGGAACGTATGACTGGAACGGCCGCGGCATTAACGACATTGAACCTTCGCCCACGAAAAGCAGCATAACTCCACATTACGACAGCATGGACCAGCGCGACTATATGTACTACCGCACCCGTTGGGGGCTCGCAGGCAGCGCAGATTACAAGCTCAATGAAGGTTCCGGCATTTATCTGCGTGGTCTCTATTCCACCTTCCGCAATTGGGGACAAAAGTGGGTTTACACGCCGACCGATGGTACCAATCCCGACATCGGCCCCCCTCAGGCCAGCCAGGACTGGCGCCGCCCCGACTTTGCCATCGGCAGCCTGGTGCTGGGCGCCAAACACCTCTTCCACAATTCCTGGCTGACGTGGGACGCCTCAGTTGCGCGCTCCCGGTCACTGAACGGAGACGGCGGCGCCAATTACGCGTGGACCGGCGATCCGAACATCACTGCGAACTGCTTCAACATTCCTGCGAAAGACGCCTTCCGCCCGCAATTCTCGGCGGGTTGCTTCACGCCCGGCGCCGGAGATGCCACCGACATAAGGAACTACAGCCTCACCGGTTTCCAACTGCCGCCAACGGGCTTATCGGCCCAGTTGAACCTGCAGGCTTCGGCCTCGTTTGCCCAGCAGTATCACCTGGGCAGGCGCTATGGGATATTTGAATTCGGCGGCAAAATTCGCAATGCCCACAAGTTCGACGACACGCAGCAACTTACTGCTGACTTCAGTAGTAATCCTGTTCCGGCGGCGCAATTCATGGGCACTTTCACGGACCCTAACTACTACGACAAGACCTATCACTTTACCAATACACCGGACTATGAGAAGGTCCGCGCGTTTGCGCTCGCCAGCGGCTTGCTTACCTCTTCGGGCGTGAACTCCGCCAATTACAACCTCATTGAGCGCGTCTCTGCCGGTTATCTGATGAACACGCTGGATCTCAGCCCGCGCTTCCGTCTGGTTGCGGGCGTTCGTTTTGAAGCTACGCACGTTGCTACCCGGAGCTTTGATCAAGATACAAGCACTGTATCCATCCCCGGCGGCAGCGACTATCTTGATGTTTTGCCCAGCGTTTCACTTCGTTTTGGCTTAACCAAGGACAGCGCTTTGCGCGCAGTCTTCAGCCGCGGCATCGCGCGCCCTGACCCTCAGGACATCGCGCAAGCCAGCAGCACGCTGGACACTACCCAGACGCCGAATGCGATCACGCTCGGCAACCCCAATTTGAAGGCGGAACACTCGAATAACTATGATCTGCTCTTCGAGCAGTATCTGAATCCGGTCGGCATCATCCAGGCTGGCTTCTTCTACAAGCAGCTCGGCGACCCGATTGTCAATGGCCGGTTCGCGGAAAGTCCCAGCCTCTTTGTCAACCAGCCTATCCCTCCAAACTCGCCTTATGTTCTGGTCTCACAAGTGCAGAATATTGGCAGTGCGCAACTGTGGGGTTTTGAAGTTGGCTATTCCCAGCGCTTGAGCCGCCTACCGGGCGTAATGAAGGGGCTGTGGATCTCCGCCAATTACAGCTATACCAATTCTCAAACCAGCGGCTTGCAGGCTTTACTACGCGATGACAACCCAGCCCTGCTGCGCCAAGCGCCGAACACCTGGAATATCAGCCCGACCTTTGACACTAAGCGGTTCTCCATGCGCGTGGGCATGACGTACAACGACGCCATGATCTTTGCTTATCAGTTCCAGAATCTGCAGCCGGGACCCAACGGCATCATTCCCATTGCCCCAGCCGACCTGGCCCAATCGGCCGCCGGCGGCGTCAAAGGGCCGGGCGGAGACAATTACCTCTACGCGCACTATCAAATTGATGTCCAGGCAAGCTTCAAGCTAAAGCACAACTTTTCCGTGTACGGGTACGGATTGAATCTGAACAATGAGGTCTTCGGCTTCTATAACGGAAGTCCGCAATACGTTGTCCAGCGCGAGTACTACAAACCAACCTACGCGGGCGGGGTGCGCTATACATTCAATGGCGAAAAATGAGCAGCTGCTGAGATAGGCAGGTGGCCAACCCTCCCTGCCTTTCTGATCCCGGGAAAATTCCTGCCGGAAACCCGCCAGGGTCTGGTGGCCATCGCCACGCGGATGAAGAAGCAAGATGGCATCCAGGGCCTGATCCTCGGCGGGACAGAGCTGCCTCTGATTCTCGCAGACAGCTCATCCATCGGGATTCCCTTCCTGGACACAACGCAAATCCATGTGGATGCAATTTTGGAACGAGCAATGGGATGAATGAATCGTGGGCGTCGTTGCTGTCCCTATAGACAAAGGTGTCCTGCGCGGAATTTGACATCTTCAGTGCTGTAGCAATATATTGCTACACGACATATGAAGAATCCAATGCTGGACCGTGAACTGAAAAGAGGCAGCGCTGAGCTGCTGATTCTTTCCCTGGTGGAAGCGCGCCCGCGTCATGGTTATGAAATGAGCAAGCTGATTGAGTCACGCTCAAACGGCGCAGTGCGCTTCAATGTGGCATCGCTGTATCCGCTGCTGTACCGGCTGGAAAAGCGCGGCTGGATAGAAGGCCGCTGGGTGGATAAAGCCGAGCAGCGCCGGCGGCGTTACTATCGGCTCACGGCACAAGGCAAAAAAGTTTTGCGCGCGCAGCGCAGCGCATGGCAGACCTTTGTGTCCGCCATCAATCGCATTACGGAGATTGAAAATGCCTGATTTCAGAGAAGAAGTGCGCAAGCGCCTTGCCCGTCTGAATCTTGAGCCCACGCGTGAAGTCAGCATCGTTGAAGAAGTTGCGTTGCACATGGAAGACCGTTATCGCGACTTGCTGGCACAGGGCAATGGCGCGGAGCAAGCTCTAGCTACAGTACTGGCTGAACTGGACCACGGTGACCGGCTCACGCGCGGCCTGCGTAAAATCGAGCGGCAAGCGCGTTTTGATGCAGGGCCACCCGGCGCTCCCGGCTTTGGATCTTTTACGGCGAATTTGTGGAAGGATGTCCGCTACAGCGTTCGCGCACTTCGCCTGAATGCCGGCTTTTCGATCATCGCGATCCTGTCTCTGGCGCTGGGAATCGGCGCTAACACAGCCATCTTCCAGTTGCTCGACGCTGTCCGGCTGCGTACGCTTCCAGTAAAAAATCCGGGCGAACTGGCCCAGATACGAATCCCTAACTTGCTGAGCAGAACCGGACATATGGAACATCATGACGAGCTGAGCAATCCTTTATGGGAGCAGGTCCGCGACCATCAGCAGGCATTTTCCGGCGCGTTCGCCTGGGGCACCGCAACCTTCAATCTGGCCACTGGTGGAGAGGCGCGTCCGGCGCACGGCCTGTGGGTGAGCGGAGATTTTTTCCGCGTGCTTGGCGTTCAGCCGATCCTGGGACGGCTCATCATAGCCGCCGATGACCAGCACGGCTGCGGCACCCCTGCCGCCGTGATCAGCTACCCATTCTGGCAGCGTCAGTATGGAGCGGTCAGTTCCGCGATCGGTAGCACGCTCAAAATCGACAATCGGCAGGTGGAAGTTATCGGCGTCACCCCAGCCAGTTTCTTTGGTGTGGACGTGGGCCATTCCTTTGACGTGGCTCTTCCCTTGTGCGCTGAGCCTCTCATAGAAGGCGAAGCCAGCGTGTTTGCGCGGCGCGATGGCTGGTGGCTGGACGCCATTGGACGCCTCAAACCAGGATGGTCGCTGGAAAAAGCTACCAACCAACTGGAATCTATTTCTCCCGGCATTTTTGAAGCCACTCTTCCACCGACCTATGATTCAGACCAAGCCAAAGAATATCGTGCCGCAAAACTAGGCGCTTCTCCCGGAGGATCGGGCCTCTCTGATTTGCGCCAGGCCTATGAAAATCCGCTATGGTTTTTGCTGGTGTTGGCCGGGACCGTGTTGTTGATTGCCTGCGCCAATCTTGCCAACCTCACTCTTGCGCGCGCCAGCGCCCGTGAGCGCGAAACAGCGGTGCGTCTTGCGCTGGGCGCTTCACGCTTGCGGCTGATGCAGCAGGTATTGATGGAAAGCCTGCTGCTTGCTGTGACCGGCGCAGTTGCCGGCGCGCTGCTGGCACAGATTCTCACTCGCGTGCTGGTTTCATTTCTGGGCACACAGTCTAACCAGGCTTTTCTTTATCTCACTTTTGACTGGCGTGTACTGGCTTTTACCGCCGGCCTGGCTGTGCTGACGTGCCTGCTCTTTGGTCTGGCTCCCGCGTTGCGCGCCACCGGCACATCGCCCGTCGCCAGCATGAAAGCCGGCGGCCGCGGCGCATCGGCAGACCGCCAGCATTTTGGCTTGCGCAGGATCCTGGTCGTCACACAGGTTGCTCTTTCACTTACGCTGGTTGTGGGCGCGCTGCTGTTTGTGCGCACCTTTCAAAATCTGCTTTCGCTTGACCCGGGGTTCCAGATGAGTGGAGTGCTTGCCGCCTACCTCGATATCAGTCCGCTGCAACTTCCTGTGGAACAGCGCACTCCATTCAAGAAAGACTTGCTGGAACGCGTGCGGGCTATTCCCGGCATTGAGTCGGCGGCTGAAGCCAGCGTGGCGCCTGCAACCGGCAACTGGTGGAACGATACCGTTCTCTCCAGCGCTTCAGGACAACAGGTCCGGGGAACGGCTTTTTTCAATAATGTGAGTCCCGGCTTCTTCAAGACCATGCGGACGGAGTTGCTGCATGGACGCGACGTGAGTGATTCTGATTCGCTCTCTTCACCTGCTGTTGCGATGGTGAATGAAACGTTCGTTCGAAAATTCCTGCCCGCCACAGATCCTCTGGGCAAACCATTTCACGTGGACCTGGGCCCAACCAAGCCGCAGCCTGTTTACCAGATTATCGGCGTGGTCCGGGACACAAAATACCGTAGCCTTCGCCAGCTCATTGTCCCTGTGGCTTACCTTGCCGCCGCGCAAGCCAAGGACCCCGATCCCTCGCCAGTGCTGCTGGTGCGCTCCAATATTTCCATGGACGCAACGCGATCGTCGTTAGAGCACGCCATTCGCGGCGTTAGTCCTGCCATTACATTTCAGTTCGCCGTCCTGCAAACAGAAGTTCGCGACACCTTGCTGCGTGATCGGCTCATGGCGTCGCTCTCCGGCTTCTTTGGTTTTCTTGCCGCA
>DASXIL010000824.1:0-3380 GCA_036497985.1 Candidatus Angelobacter sp.
GGCTTACTGCGCGACGGGAAACTTGTGTACATGATGCAGCGCCACGATATTGAGACGAGCGATCCCATGACGATTGCCACGCGGCTGAAGCAGGCTTTTGAGAAGCATTGCGCGAAAGAAGCAGTCAGCAATTAGCAAATAGCCAAACCGGGCCAGCCGCAGATTTGCGCTGATCAACGCAGATAAGAAGAATTTGCCGCGAATGAACGCGAAAATACGCGAATCCATTATTCGTGTTCATTTTCGCGAGACTCGTGGCCGTTTTTTTGATCTGCGAAAATCCGTGGCCATGCATTTTTGCTAATTGCTTCCAGGCTTTCCTGCTTTCTTGGGCGGCGGAATGCTGATATCGATCGTATTGACCTTGCCAAAGGTTGAGAGCTCACGATCAAAATCCTTGGCGTTCCCGACCACCAGCACCGCCATTTTTTCCGGATGGAGATATTTCCGGGCGACACGATCAACGTCTGCGGGGGTGACTTTTTCAATCCCCGCACGGAACTGCTCCAGGAAATCCGCCGGGAAACCATAAAACTCATAGCGCATACGCTCAGCCAGCACCTTCTGCTTGGAATCAAACTCAAAGATGAAGGAATTCAAAATCGAGTCTTTGGCTTTCTTCAATTCAATAGGCTGGACGGTGCCGGTAATGAGCTGTTCCATCTCCTTGCGCAAGGCCTCAATCCCAGTGGCGGTGGTGCCGCTCTTGGTGCCCATGGCAAAGCGGGTAATACCGGCGTGATCAAAAGCCGTACCCACTCCGCCCCCCACCGAATAGGCCAGCCCCAACTTGGTGCGAATGTTCACAAACAGGCGCGAAGAAAATCCGCCGCCGAACAATTCATTCATGACCTCAAGAGCGTAATAGTCCGGATTGCGGCGATCGATGCCGAGGTCAACCATGTGGATTGCGCTCTGGTTAACATCATTTTTTTCGACAAAATAAATCCCCGGCTTAGGACTGTTGAAAGTGATCTTTGCCGGAACAAAACGCTCACCCGTGGGCATGTTGGCAAAAGCCTGACGCAGTTTTTGCTCCATGGCGGCAGAGTCAAAATCGCCGGTTATGCCAAGAATCATATTGGCAGGCGCGATGGTACGCTTGTGCCATTGCAGCAAGTCTTCGCGCGTGATGGCGTCCACCGTGTCGTACTCAGCCGTGCGGGCGTAGGGATTGTCCGGGCCATAGGCCAGTTTGGTGGATTCACGCCCAGCGATGTCGTCCAAATCGTCATTGCGTCGTGAGATCAGGCTGGCAAACTGCTGCTTGGCCAGATCGATTTTGTCCTGGCGAAACTCCGGGTTTTCCAGAAGATCGAGCACAACAGGGAAGACCTGGTCATAGTTTTCCTTGAGCGACGACCAGGAAAGGAACGTCGAGTCCGCGCTTTCTGAAGCTTCAACGCGGGCGGCGTGGGCTTCAAGGAAATCGTCCAGCTGGTCGCCGGTCTTGCTTTTAGTGCCGCCAGTGCGCCATACATCGGCATAAAGAGCGATCATGCCGACTTTGTCCGCGGGCTCTTCACGCGATCCGCCACGGATGCGGATGGTGCCATCAATCAGCGGCAGCTCGTGGTCTTCTTGAAGGAAAAGCACCATGCCGTTGGGCAGTTCCACACGGCGCGGCTCCTGCGGCTTGAATTGATGCAGCGGCGGAATGGGAACTTTCTGCCATGAAGTTGCAGGAGCAGTTGAAGGCGTAGCTGCCGGCTGTGGAACTTTTGGAGGAATGGGCTTCTTGGCCTGGGCAAGAGCATTGAGCGCCAGCCCGTTCATGATCAAAGCCGTGATTACGAAGAGCAAAACTTTTACCTTATTCATTTCTGCTCTCCTTTGGCCGGTTCGGTTGGCTTTGGTTTTGGAGCTTTGGTTTCCATGCTGGCAACCGTGCGATTCTCTTCGCGGAAGGTTTTGTTGGCCACCCGGCGAATATCTGCCTTGGTGACTTTTTCAATCTCGTCGATCTGGCGGAAGAGCTCGCGCCAATCGCCATACAGCGCCTGATACTCACCCAACTGGAAGGCCAAGCCTTGATCGTTGCCGAGGCCGCGAATCAGGTCAGCCTTGGTGCGGGTTTTAATGGACTGCAATTCGTCGTCCGTTACATCCTGCGTCTTCAGCTTCTCAATCTCTTCATGGATAGGCTTGGCCATATCTTCGGCAGTATGTCCCTGGCTAGGCGCGGCAAAAAAGAAAAACAGGTTGGGATATTTAGTGCCGGGAAACGAGCCGCCCTGCGCGGCAATAGCAATGCGCTTGTCGCGCACCAGCGAACGATAGAGCCGAGAGGTGCGTCCTTTGGAAAGCAAGTCGGCCAGCACGTCATACACGGGATCGTCAGGGTCGTGGAAGTCAGGACGATGGTAGCCTTCAACATAAAGCGGCTGGCTCTGGTCATGAATCAAAATAGTCCGCATGGCTTGTTGTGGAGGTTCCTTGGTGCGCAGCGGCTCAGGCGCGGGGTGCGCAGGGATGCGGCCAAAATATTTCTCGATGATCGGCATGGCCTCTGCGGCCTTCAAGTCGCCGACCACGGTGACGACCATGTTGGCAGGAACGTAATATTGTTTGAAGAAGTTGATTGCGTCGGTGGCGGAAAACGCGCGCAGATCAGAAGGCCAGCCAATTACCGGGCGTCCATAAGGATGGGCGATAAAAGCAGCGCGCAGGAACTGCTCCAGCAGCCGGCCCTGCGGAGAACTGTCGACGCTCATGCGCCGCTCTTCATACACCACGTCGCGCTCTTTATAAAACTCACGCATCACCGGTTCCAGAAAGCGCTCTGATTCCAGATAAGCCCAGAGTTCAAGGCGGTTCTCTGGAAACGAATAGAAATAGGTGGTTTCGTCGCGATCTGTAGATGCATTGAGACCGACTCCGCCCTGGCTCTCAACAATCTCACCAAACTCATTGGGAACGACATACTTTTCAGCAGCATCCACGGCCGCCTGCCAGTCTTTTTCAAGTTCGGCCACTTTCTTTTCATCGCGCCCGACTTCCTTTAGGTTCTCATGCAAGTAAGCGGCGTAAGATGCTTCCACTTTCTCAAGCGTCACTTTTTCCGCCGGCCAGTTCGTGGTCCCGATTTCATGCGTGCCCTTAAAAGCCATGTGCTCAAACATATGCGCCAGGCCGGTAATGCCGGGAACTTCCTGAACGGAGCCCGCGTCAACACGCGTATAGAACGAAAACACCGGCGCTTCAGGGCGCTCCATGAGGACGATCGTCAGGCCATTAGCCAGTTTCTTGACGGTGACCCGCTTTTCAAAAGAAGCAATGTCCTGAGCGGTGAGGGTGAGGGCGATCGAGAAAAATCCAATAACAACTGCAAGCTTGCGGAAACGAGAAATCTTCATAGGTTGTCCCAGTCAAGGGTAAAG
>DASXIL010000825.1:0-1749 GCA_036497985.1 Candidatus Angelobacter sp.
AGCGGCAACTTCATCGGTCGGCGAGACAGCAGCACTTTTCTATTTGACTCTTCGTTTGGTTCCACCATGCTCCTTCCGAACCGTAACCTGGCTGCGGCTTACCAAAAGATTGACGTGAGCGGTAGCTATCGTCTCAATAGACACCTTGAAATCTATTCGGCGATCGAAAACCTGGCCAGCCAACACTATGATCCGGCTCTGGGCTTTCCCGCGCTGCCGTTTAATTTCCGTAGCGGTATCAAAGTGACACTGGGCGGGGAAGCTCAGCACTGATTTTTGGGGATTCAACTTATGGGCGCTTGTTAAAATGCATTCTTGTGAGACGTCAAAGGTTTTATTGAAAGGAAAAAGCGTAATGTCGAACCAAAATGATCTTCTAAGAGTGCTGGGCCGGACGGGTGCTCGCGAAATGTCGCAGGAAGAAGTAGAGAGAGTGACCGGCGGAGAAGCTCCGCGTCCCACCTCAACTCTCAGCCGGGATGCCTCGGGAAGACCCGTGGACATAACGCAGGATTGAAGCCTCATCCCTGGCATCAAAGGATTTAAACACTTGTCTTCGACAGTGATCCCACTGGGAGTTCACGCCGCTTTCCAGCGGTGACCAAAGGCCATCTACCAACGACCTCATGCCAGCAACCCCTCATTGACCCTATGATTATGGGTGGAAGGGCCGTTTGGACCGTACTCCCCATGGAACTTGCAGCCGAAAACAAACTGAACAACGCACAACACTATTCGACGACGTCCACGCCCGTGCTGGATGTCTTCCGCCCTTTGCCGCCGCAGACCAAAGAGAGCCTGAGCGCGGGCGAATACTTTCTTGCCAGTAGTCTGGCGATTCTTATTCTGGTTGCGCTGCCCAGCCTGCGCGCCGTTATTGAAATTGCGCCGGGATATTGGGCCGCCCTGATTCCGGTGATCGCCGCTCTGAGCGCCGGCTTTACTCACGAAATGGGCCACTTGGTGGCCGGATGGCTTTTCAGTTTCAGGTTCAGGCAGATTAAGATTGGCACGCTGCATTTGGGCAGACACGCTCGCTGCGGTGAACCCTATTGCGGCGATGTGATTACCCTGGGCGCAGCCGTGCTCGAGCCACGGTTGAGCGATCAAGATGACGCTACGTTGCGTCGCCGCTTGTTGTTTTTGATGCTGGGCGGGCCGCTCGCCAGCGTATCGCTGGCAGGAGCTTTGGAATCCGTCCAGTACATGGTCCATCCCGGCTTCCTTGTTGGTTTCAGCCTGCACGTTGGGGCCGCGTTCTCCGGTCTGATTGCTATTGCCGCTTCTTTGCCGGACGTGAATCGCCGCGGCATCTTTTCTGACGGCGCACGTTTGCTCATGCTACTGCGCAATGACGCGAAAGCTGAACGCTGGCTTTCCAACATCCGCTGCCAGATGGCGCTGAACCAGGGACGCCATCCGCGCGATTGGGACCAGGCTTGTGTTTCTCGCTCCGCCGGGGTTTCTGACGATTCGTGTGATGCTTATCTCTCACGCTGGCTGGCTTATCTGTGGGCCGCCGAGCGCCAGGACATCACCTGCGCCACAAAGTATCTGGAAGGCGCGCTGGAAGTTCTTTCATACGCTACGCCAAAAATGCGCGATCATCTGTTTCTTGAAGCCGCTATTTTTCAGGCGTGGTTTCGCGACAATCCTTCCAAAGCGCTGTTCTGGGTTTACAGCATCCGCAATAACAAGCTTACTCGGCTGCAGAAGCAGCGGCTGGATATAGCGCTGCTCTGGTCAGAG
>DASXIL010000826.1:0-5081 GCA_036497985.1 Candidatus Angelobacter sp.
ATAGTCAGAGTATCCGCCGTTATTGCGCGTACGGGTGATACCCAGGTTGCAATTCTCGCGGCCAACAGCGGCCGCGACAACTGCATTGGCTGCAGGGCAGGCAGTAACGCCGGCCGGGATCAAGTTAGGAGCAACAGCCTGCAAGCCGGCAACGTCAGGATTACCGTTGACTGACTGGAACAGGTTCTGGCCACGGTTGCCTACGTAACGGGCTTCAATGGCTGCTTTCTTGGTGATCTCACGCTCCATGCCAAAACTCCAGGAGTGGACTCTGTCCGGCCCGAAGTTGGGTGACATGGTTGTGTTGTTGAATTGCCGCGGATCAAATACGCCGCTCTGCAGGAAGCTGGAATAGGCTGACCGTACAGCGGGTCCAGTACCATTGCCAGGCAATGGCTTGGTGTTAGCCGCTGCTCCGGCGAAGGACTGCAGGAAGACGGCTGGGGCAGCAGACGACATGTTGATGTAAATGTTGTAGAACGGCGGGTCATAGAGCAAGCGGTAACCGCCGCGGAATGTAGTCTTGCCATGTCCAGTGAGGAAACCACCCCACTGAGGCGAATAAGCAAATCCAACGCTTGGGCCGAAGCTGTTCTTGGGCGCTGGGAAGACCGGGAAAGCCCGTACTCCCTGTAGGGGAATGGGCTGGCCGATTACGCCGGCGCCGGCAGTGGTGGTAGCTGAGCTGGTAGTGGCCCACAATGCGGTTGCCGGATTGCTTTCACGTGGGACTTCCACCTGGTTGAACAGGTTAGCCGGCTGGCCATAATACGACCAGGTCAGGCCCAGGTTCAGGGTGAGGTTGCGACCGATCTTCCAGTCATCGCCACCGTACAGGAACGTGTCATGCTCGCGGAAATCCAGTGAAGGATCGCCCTTGGCAATCTGCACACGGTTGGGCGTGTTGGTCACAAAGGTTGACCAGCTGGAGTAGCGGAAAGCGCCATCAATGTTGGGGAGGAAGATGTTGGGTGAACGCTGGAAGGTGTAGTTCACACCAGCCTTGAGCGTGTGCTTACCCATAACATAGTTCCAGTTGTCCTGACCCTGCCAGGTATTCACGATACGGCTCTGAGGCAGGTTGGTGGCGCCGCCGATAGCGGCGAAACCAGTGGCTGAAAACGTAACGCGGGTCACAGCCTGATCGACTGCGTTTGCTGTGGGAAGCGTCCCCAGGCTGTTGCCGCCAAAGTCCACATTCAGGCGGTTGAAGCCTACGCGCGCTTCATTGACCATTCTGGAGGACAAGTTGTGGGTCCAGCCTACCAGTATGGCCTGGCTCAGGGCCGGAACGTTAGCGGGATAACCCGCAGCAGCGTCGCCGAAGTCAAGGTTAAAGTTGTTGCCACGGTTGAAGATATACCGGGCCATAATCGTGTCACTGCCCAATTGATAGTCAACGCGATTGGTGAAATTGAAGTTATGGGTCGGAGTCGATAATACGCGAGTAACGCCGCCGAATGGGACGTTTGCGCAAGTACCCACGTTTAGGGTATGAACATTCGTCGGGAAGGGATTGCCGCCCGAAATGGCATAGGGACCGGTCTTCGCAAAAATCCCCAATGCCGTGCTGGTTGGGAAGCAAGAATTCAATTGCGCCAAGCCAGCCGGGGTTGGAGTCCGGTTGGCCGTGGAATAGATGCTGTTCGTCGAAATGATTTCTTGATCAAAGCCGCCAAACATGAAGAGCTTGTTCTTTACCATCGGTCCACCAATGGTGAAACCGGCAAACTCGTCATTCAGGCGAGGTTGCTTGGTCAGCGGATTTCCGTTCTGGTCAGTGGTGAAAGGTGCCGTGCCATCGCCTTGGTTCTTCTGAAAGTTATTCAGGGAGTTCAGAATCGAGTTGTTCTCGTTTCCGTAAATGCTTCCATGCCAGGCGTTGCCGCCGGACTTGGTGATGATGTTGACCACGGAACCGGCGTTGCGTCCGTACTCAGGACCAAACTGGTTGGTGACCAGAACGTACTGCTGAACGAATTCGGCATCGCTCAGGAAAAGACCGGGGCCGGCGACGCTGTTATCGTTGTTGTTCTGACCGTCAATCTGCTGGTCATTATTGCGGCCGCGCAGTCCGTTCACTGAGAAGCCCTGGCCGCCGTTGGTGTTCGAGAACCCGTTGTCGCGGACGGAAACCACGCCCGGAACAAAGAGGGCTAGGTTGTCAAGGCCTTCATTTTCCTGTACGCCAGCAAAAGTGGCGAGGGTAGTGCCGGCGAAGGTGTTGGTTACCTGGGCACTGTTTGTTTCGATAAGCGGAGCATCGGCGGTAACTTCAACCGTCGTGTTGGCTTCGCCAACCGTCAACTTGATTGCGCCCAGATTGCTATCGCGCGCCGTTACCAGAACGTTGTTTTGTACGGCGGTCTTGAAACCAGTGGCGGAAACCTCAACTTTGTAGTCGCCAACCGGGATCAAGTTAAAGTGGAAAAGACCGGAGCCGTCCGTGGTAGTCGTCAGCGGGGCGCCTGTCGAAGTATTTGTCGCTTTTACCTGGGCACCTGATACAACCGCGCCTTGTGGATCAGTAACCGTGCCGGAGATAGAACCCTTCAGCACCTGACCAAAAGACGGGACGCACAGCGCCAAGCATGTGGCGACCAGTATTAATTTGTCGCGCAGTTTACGATTCATCCTTTGCATCTCCATAGTTCTTCAGTTTTGAGAGCACACAACACATGGCCCGTCACGCACGGGACATATGCCATCGGTAGATGTATTGCAACTGGCGTTCCTTCACTGATCGATATTTGTTATCAATGAGTTACAAGAGAAGTATGTAAGGTAAATCCGGAATAGTGGATTTCAGGCAGACTTATATTCAAAATTTGGAAGATAGCGCGGTTTTACCGTGGTTCCGTGGAAAAGCTGGGCAAATCCACCGGACGATCAGACATACGGAAGCGCGTCCGGAAGTGCTCTGAAATCAACGAGACAGCGTCTTTGTTCCGCTGCGGATCCTGCTGGATCAGATACTTCATGGCTTCCACCAGGAGCCGTTGTCCTTCCACATAGCGTGGATCCGGTTTCCGCGGCTTCGCCTTGCGACGCGCTGGATCCGGCATTTCCGGCTTGATGGGAAGGGTTAATACTTTGGCCACACATACACCTCAATCCAGCTTACTCAGATGCTGCCACCGGCCCATGCGTGCTGCGAAAGGCCGATTTAGCGATAGGAAATTGAGCGGAACTGCTCAGCCATGGTTTGTATATTCCGGCTGGGTTCCGTCTTTACCGATTTTACCCCTCCCAGCAGGACCTGCGCTATCAACTTTTTTCTTATTGTGGCGTTATTGTTTTGGTCTTTCCGTTCGTTTGTAAGCGGAATACGTCGTCCTGCACCTTTTCATTAAGCTTCATGTTGGTGTAGTGGGCCACCCGATAGTCGCCTGAATGCTCAAAAAACTGCTGCTTCAGCAGCACGTCCCGCTCCGGATCAATCCACAAAATAATCCTGTTGTACGTCTGCTGGACTTTTTCTTTTTTTGGCGTCAAATCCAGCTTGGCCGTTTTTACTCCATCCACCGTTTCCCAGTCATCCATTTTCACGGCATAGTCACGCTGCAATTCATCGCCGCTGGCGCCAAACCCCAGGCTCAAAAAAGCTTCAACGTCAGACTTATTCTTGCCCACGTTCCGCTCGGTCACCTGATTGATCTTTTTTTCGAAAATCCGCAGCATCCCGTCTTTATAGACGACCTGCTTTGGCGCCGGCCCGGCAATGTCAAACGCGGCATCTACGCCGCCCTTCCCCGTTTTACGGAAATATATGCGGCCTTTCTGCGTGTCTGTGTCGTCGGTCAGCTTCTGGTACGACTGAAACTCAAAATCTCCCTGCGCTGACTTAAATCCCTTTGACGATTGGTTCATCTTTGCCAGCACGCTGGCAAGGTCGCCACTCGCTGTGGCGGAAGGCTTCGATTCGGTAGTTTGTGCCGGCATAGTTTGCGGGGCTGCCGGCTTCTCCGCACCCTGGGCAACGCCCCTTCCGGAAAACATTGCCATGCTCACAACAAAAACTGCAAGCGCATATAACATCGTCTTGAATAACGCCGCGGCTGAACGAATAAAGTTGTGGTTCATCAATGGTTTGCTTCGCTTTCTTTAGCGTTCGCTTCTAAAGACTTTGGATGCGTTTTGAAGATAAACCTGCCGCCTTATTCTGGTTAACTTGGTCCTGGTCATTCGGAGATAACGGCAGGTATGTTGTCAACTCATGCCGCTGCCTCCGCCCCACTTTTCGGCCAAGGCCGATTGCTGCACGTATCATAGCGAATTTGCTGGATGTTCCGAAGCTTTGATTGGGGCAGAAAAAGCCCGCCGTAAAAACCGGCGGGCAAGGAACGTCAAAAGGAAAGTTAGAACCTGAATACGCCTCCAACATAAAAACGGCGGCTGGCAGCCAGATTCGATCCTGGAATGGAGTTGCCCGTGAGCTGCGGAAGGGCAAACGCGTTTCCAAAGGTATTCGTACCGGCATTCTCGATAAACGGATTGACGGTTGCGAAGTTCGAGTGATTGAGAGCATTCAGCGCAGTAAAGCGGAACTCGAAAGAAGCCCGCTCGTTGAACTTGATCTGCTTGGTCACGCTGGCATTGAGGAAGTTAAGAGGAGCATCGCGGCCGATATTGCGCGGCGCATTGCCGAAAGGTGTCCCAAAAATGGTCTCGGCGACACCGGTGTTAGCTATGTATCGCACCTGGCTGTTGGTCACAGTAGTTACGGCGCCCGCCGGGCTGTTCAGAGCGTTCAGGCTGATAAGTTGTGTGGTCGCAAGTGAGCAACCAGCGCCAAAGAGATTACAAGCGTCACCTGCGAAGATCCCCACGCTATCAACCGGAGCAGAGCTATTCCCCATGAACGGACGAGCAGGAGACACGCCGGAGTTGAAGTTGGCATTGAAGCCGTTATCAAAGTAATCTCCAGCTGCAGTCAGCTGAGAGAAAACAATGGTTGTCGGGCTGAATGTCTGCCCGGATTCCCAGATGTATGAGCCGGACATTGACCAGCCGCCCAGCACATGCCCTACAAACCCATGCTGTGGTTTGAAGAACGGCAGCTCTTCCACCGCGCTCAATGA
>DASXIL010000827.1:0-5310 GCA_036497985.1 Candidatus Angelobacter sp.
TCGTCGGTCAACGCGCGAATAGCAACTTCTTTGGTCTTGCCTATCCAGGCGATCTGAAGTTTCACGCCGATTTCCGCGGTTTCTTTTTTGTCTTTGAACCTTGAGCACGAGTTTTACTGCGCGCAGCTGTGCGTGGCGTAGCAGCTTTCTTTCTGGCAGGCGGCTTTTTGGCGGTTTCTTTTCTGGACGCCGCTGGTTTCTTTGCAGCTGGCTTTTTCGCCAGGTCGGCTGGTGTCAGTTTTCGCGCCGACTTCCAGAGCCGTTCCAGATCGTAAAACTTGCGCGCGCGCTCGGAGAATATGTGCAGGACAAAGTCAACGTAATCCAGAAGCACCCACTCGGCCTGGTTGTAGCCCTCTACGCTGTTGGGGCGCTGGCCTGCTTCAGACATGTTTCTTTGCACATCGTCGGCAATTGCTTGGATCTGGCGCGGGTTGGTGCCGGAGCAGACAACAAAATAGTCGGTAAACGCTCCGCTGCTCTTGTCCATCTCCAGGATGACAATATCTTCACCCTTTTTGCCTTCAATGGCCTTGACCGCCTGTACAACCTGCTGCCTGGTCTGTAAACTCATCCGTTCTTATGGCTCCTGCTTGTGTGCCCTTGCTGACGGGCTTCTTGAAAAGATAGCACTTTGTCCTGGCTTGCGCCGGGACTTTCCTTGCTCATGGCGCCGACGTAAAGATTCTCTTTCTTGATGTATTCGGCCACCAGCGGCGGCACATATCGGCTGAGTTGCTTTACTGACTTGCCGGCAGCCGCGCGAATCTGCGTGGACGAAACCTTCTCCCGCACCTCGCCCAGCAGATGGATGGTCGCGCCCATCAATGCGATGGTTCCTTCAACGCGTTGCGGGCGCATTGCGCGCATCATCAAGTCAGTTGGACGCAAAGATTCAGGCATGGCGCGGCCTACATCGGCCAGCGAATAGCCGGGACGGCTGACGACGATGAATTCAACTTCAGCCAGCAACTCTTCCGGCTGCCGCCACGTGGCAATGTCTTTGAAAGCATCAATGCCGATCAGGAAATAGAGTTTGTCACTTTTCTTGAGTGTGCTCTTCAGCCTCCGCACTGTGCTGATGGAATAATTCGGCTGGCCGGTGTGCGCGTCGAGCAATGACGGTACAAAGCACGGATCGTCCGCCGTGGCCAGCGCCAGCATGGCAAAGCGATGCTGGAAATCCGTGAGTGGCCGCTTTTGCTTGTGCGGCGGCAGATCCGCCGGGACAAAATACACCCGCCCCAGGCCAAACTTTTCCGCGGCGGCGCGCGCCACTGCGATATGGCCAAGGTGAATAGGATCAAAGGTGCCGCCAAAAAGAGCAATCTTCATGCGGTTATCGAGTCTGCCTTTGCTTGAAAGCCCGCTGCTTGGAGACGCGCTTCATGCGCTCCGCCTTCTTCTTGTCTTTGCGAGTAGAGACAGCTCTCTTCCTGGCCGGAGGATGCTCCTGCTCGAAAGCGCCGGCACGGATCTCCGCCACCATCTTGCCCAGCGCATACTTGAGTTCAGGAATGCCTTTTCCTGTAACAGCCGAAATCTCGTACATCTTGACCTTCAGCTTCTTGCAATGCTTGGCCAGTTGGGCCAGCTTTTCCGGATTAGCTACGTCAATCTTCGACGCCACCACAATCATCGGTTTCTTTTCCAGATCGGCGCCAAAGCTTTTCAGCTCGCCCATGATGACTTTAAAGTCCACCACGGGATCAGGGCGTCCGCTGGCGTCTGAGACGTCAATCATGTGGGCCAACACGCGGGTGCGCTCAATATGCCGGAGAAATTGAATTCCAAGCCCGGTGCCGGTGTGCGCGCCTTCAATCAGGCCGGGAATATCAGCCACAACATAGCTGTCTTCATCCGGCATTTCGCCGATCGTGACTACGCCGAGGCTTGGCTGCAGAGTGGTAAACGGATAGTCGGCAATCTTTGGCTTGGCCGCCGAAATGCGCGAAACCAGAGTGGACTTGCCGACATTGGGATAGCCGACGAGTCCTACGTCAGCCAGCAACTTCAACTCCAGACGCAGGACCTTTTCTTGTCCGGGGAAGCCCTGTTCATGCTCCTGCGGAGCCTGGTGCGTGCTGGTGGCAAAGTGCTGATTGCCTCGCCCGCCGCGCCCGCCCAGGGCGACAACCATGCGCTCGTCAGGATGTGAAAAGTCATGAAGGCGCTCGCCGGTTTCGTTGTCGTAAACAATGGTTCCGACCGGGACTTTCAAGACCACGCTTTCGCCGTCGCGTCCGGTGCAGTTGGAGCCTTCTCCGTGGCGTCCGCGCTCGCCCTTGTATTCCGGATTAAAACGGAAATGGACCAGGGTGTTATGGCGCTCACTAGACTCCATAATGATGTCGCCGCCACGGCCGCCATCGCCGCCGGAGGGACCTCCGCGCGGAACAAACTTCTCCCTACGAAAGGCCATGCATCCGTTGCCACCGTCGCCGCCTTTGATCCTGATGATCGCTTCGTCAATAAACATGCTGTCTATATTGATTGTACAGGCCAGGGTGGGGATTCGGGGCAGAGGGAAAGCCCCTTCGGAGCAAGGCCAAATGCAAACGGGGCAGGGCAAATGCAGTTTTACCTGGTCCTCTGGTAACGCACTTCGTAGTCTTGGCCGTCGACCGTGCTCACCCGCAACAGGTAGAGGATGGGCGCCCAGGTTCGGCCTTCGTCTTTGCTTTCTTCTTCCATGCGGATAAAGCCGCGTTCGGGCTGGTTCTGGCGGTCATCCTGAATCATGGTGATAGCGTTCCCTTGCAGTGTGTAGGTTCCGTTGCCGAAAGCCGCCGTGGTTGTTACCAGGGCTTCATTGCTGGAGATCAGGTCGTATTGCTGGCGGGCGGCGGCGTTGGCAAAGCGGCCGTTGCCGGCGATGGTGATCTGGTCAGCGGCGGTTCCGGTGGCCGATGTCCACACGCCTGCAAGTCTCTTGCGCATCATGGCGGTCTGGTCAGGAGCGCTCCAGTTTTTGAAGCTCAAGCTATAGAAGAAACGGGGCCACGCGTTGTGCGCCAACTCGCCCATGCAGGTGCTGACAAGAGGGTCTTTGGAAACGCCGGAGATCACGGCCAGTCGATTATCGAGTTTGGCAACGAAGAGGAAACCCAGGCGGGATTCAGGCGAGCCATGCGGCGCAACACCTCTTCTTATGATCACGTACTCCCAGCCCTGGCCGGAAACTCCATGAACGATCGAGTTCGGCATCGGGGTGCTGCGGACGGTCATGTTTCTCAGGTCGTATTGCCTGTACACGTCGCGGAATACGTTGTCGGCTTCAGCCAGCAGATTGCCGCCAGAGGAGGGACGCATAGGCGAGATGGTAACCACACATCTTTCATTCGTGACCGAAGCCGGAGACATCAGCACGAGCCCGTCTGTGTATTTGGTGGGTATCCACGTGGGCGGGACCGTGAACACGTACTCATTGAGTGTGGCCATGCCGGTTGCGTTGGACTGGTAATGCCCCACACCGCTGGTGCTGCCAGGGTTTGCGGGTGATCCCGCGCTCGAAGCATTGGCCGCGGGAGCAAGGGCCGGCGTGGCACTCTTTAGCATCGCGTCCAGCGCGGGAAGGTTTTTGGTGGCCAGATCGGGCCGTGTTGCATCCACGAATACTCCAATGTAATTGGATCCTGATTTGGCGCTGTACAGGACCATAATTTCGCTCTTGCTGCTGCCCGGACGCACAAGTTCCCCTTTGGTCCAGATAAAAGGTCCAGTCACGCCGCTTTGGGGCGTGGTGCCCGGCTTGACCAGTCCAGAAAGATTCTGCCAGATCTGGGAATGCCGCTCGCGCACATCAAGGTTGGTGGTTTCAGGAACTGCGAAGTCCGCGGAGAAGTAGTCTGCGAGAGTGGAGTCCGGCGAATAGATACGAGCAGGGGTCGCGTCTGCTTTGATGGTCCATCCCTGGGGAACGGTAACGTTAAGTGGGCCGAGTTGCACAGTACGGCCGCTCTGAGCAAACAGAGGAATTGCGAAAAGAAACCAAGTGAAACAAAGTGTGTGACGCAGATTGCCGGATGTCATGTCACCTCCATCGCAGCCCTGCTGCGGAATTAGTCCATACCGCAGCCGATTGGGGCTTGTCTTCCCCTGGGAGGGGGCCCTAAAAGATTCGTACACACAATACCGCACAGATACGGAGTCAACAAGAAGATAAAAGTAAAGTTCTGGAGAAGTGGCATGCGGACGAATAAGCTGATTCGCCCCAAGATACAACGTCCCGCGCGGGGGCGGGGCTGATACTAATGTACTGCCCGGCTACTTCTTCGATTGGCCCATGGCGGCAATGCGTCTATCTACCTCTTCGCGGCTTACGACCTGAGTTTGCGTAGCGATGTACCAGTTGTTGCCGCAACTATCTCGCACGCTGGCAGTGCGGTCGCCATAGAACTGGTCGGCCGGTTCGATGAGTGACGTTGCTCCTGCCTTGAGGGCGCGATGGTAAGCAGCATCTGCATCCGGCACGTAAACCTGCAGCGCACATGGCATCGCCGGCCACTCCGCACCGGCGTCCGCAAGCTCAATGACGGAATCGCCGATTCGAAGCGCAGCATGACCGACGGTGCCGTCAGGCCGCGGATAGACCGCAATCTCTTTCGCGCCAAAGACTTCTTTCATGAAAGCAATCAAATTGCGCGCACCGGTCGCATGGAGATACTGAATCACGCTCTGGTAGCCTTCCGGCTGGTAAGGCATATTGCTCGTCATTAGTTGCTCCATTACTTCTTTACTTTTTTGCCTGCGCTGCCATTCGGCGCTGCATTTCTTCCGGCGACACATCTTCCACATGAACTGCGACGGTCCACTTATGTCCCCAAGGATCTTCAATGGTGCCGGTGCGGTCGCCGTAAAACTGATCGGCTACCGGCTTTTTGATGGTTGCGCCTTTTGAGACGGCGTGCTCCACGGTCTTGTCCACATCCGCAACGTAAAGCAACAGGCCGACGGGAGAATTTCCCAACGTCTTAGGGCCGACAACATCCATCTCTGGAAATTCATCAGCCAGCATGACGAATGAATCGCCGAACTTGAGTTCGGCGTGGCCAACGCGTCCGTCAGGCATGGGCATGCGCATGATTTCCATGGCGCCGAACACCTGCTTGTAAAAATCAATGGCCGCCGCCGCGCCTTTAACCACCAGATAGGGAGTAACGTTGTGATAGCCCTCAGGAATTGGTTTTGCTTTTGCCATAAAATTCTCCTTCTGTAGAACAAAGTCTCTGCGCGATGCCCCGATTCAAATTCTGGTCAAGTGACACACCCCGCCCCAAGGACGTGAGCCTTGGCGTCCGTTCGACTCCG
>DASXIL010000828.1:0-5497 GCA_036497985.1 Candidatus Angelobacter sp.
TCCGGCGTCGTGATTCATGGATCGCTGGTGATCTCTCTCGCCGGAGTTGACCTCGTCTATCTGGGGCTCAATGTAGTGCTTACATCTGTTGAAACCGCGCTGAAGAATTTGCAAATAGAGGAGAAGCGGAGGCGGAGGTGAGCCGCATTCTGGTTTACTGCGGCTTTCGCCAGTCGCCGGAACTTGCTTTGCCGGCGGTGGGCGTCAACGCTGCCCCGGTACAAGTGGCGGCGGAGGACGGCCTAAGCCTGCTTTGGTCGGAAGTGGAATGGCCATTCGAGCCGCAGCGAATGCAGAAGAGCGCCGTTGAGTTTCATGAGATCGTGCATCAGGTGTTTAAGCAGACCGCCGTAATCCCGTTCCGCCTGCTATCGGTGTTCGACGATCTGCCCGCGTTCACAGCATTTGCCGCAGAGAACCGCGAGCGTTTTCTGGAGGATTTGGATCGGCTGAAAGATTTTGTGCAGATGGAGTGCGTCATCTATCCCGCGCCTTCACAAACTCACGTCGATCGCAGTTCCGGCAAAGCCTATCTGGAGCAGAAAGCTGTGGCCTTGCGATCTTCAGAGGGATTTACGCAAGCCATGCAGGATGCTGTGGCGCATTTGAGCAGGGAAGTCCGAGTGCGTGAAGGCAAGAACGGGACGCGAATCTTCGTGCTGGTGGAAAGAGGCCGCGAAAATGACTTTCGCCGGACGGTGACCGCCGTGCCCATACCAACGCACCTCTCGCGGCGCATGAGTGGCCCGTGGCCGGCCGCTGAGTTTCTGAGCGAGCGGGTAAAGATGCCTCAGATCGACGGGGCTGCGGGAGCGAAATGACAAACATCCGCAAAATCACTCCAGAAGAAATTGCCGCCGCCGTCTCAGAGATGAACCGCGAGCTCAAGGCCGTGGGTGAAGGCGCAATCGACCGAATTGACTGCTCGCCGGAAAACATTGAACAAGGCCTTGCGCGGCTAGTGCTCAGCCTGATTGAGCTGCTGCGGCGTCTGCTGGAGCGTCAGGCCATTCGGCGTATGGAAGGTGGATCGTTAGGAGATGCAAAAGTGGAGGAAATGGGGCAGGCCTTGATGCGCCTGGAAGCCAAAGTCAATGAGATTGCCGGTGCTTTTGGACTGAAGCCGGAAGACCTGAATCTTGAGTTGGGCCCTCTGGGGAACCTGCTTGACAAATAAGCAGCCTGAAACGGATTAAAATATCGCAATGCGATTAAATCAAAACTCAAAATCGGCAGCCAACCCGCTTCAGGCCATCAGCATCTCACATTTACGCGCTGGCCCTCCCCCCTTCCGGTTTGTTCCGTAAGCCAGCGAAAAAAACTATCAAAGGTTGACAGTTTGTAGTGAGGCTAGTTAGGATGCGGTGACATGAGTCGCGTGGATTCTCCCAGTCCCCGGCGATCTCTTCTGTTTTTTCCTGAGATATTATGCAAAGAGTTCCTACGGTTTCCGGAACAGCAAACCTGCTGGATATCCTTGATCGAGTACTCGATAAAGGACTCGTGATTGCGGGTGACATTCGCGTTTCGCTTGCGAACGTGGAGTTGCTCACGATCCGGATCCGGTTGCTTGTCTGTTCTGTCGATAAAGCTGAGGCCATAGGTCTCAACTGGTGGAAGTACGACCCAAATCTCACGGCTCCTGTGCCGGAGAATGTTGTGCGGAGGTCCCAGTTACCCGGCGCGCCACCGGGGTCTCAGACCCCGGCCCGGAAGAGGCCCGCTGTCCGCGCAAAAAGAGTGAAGTGAGCCGATTGATTCTATTGAAGGAGGCCCTCGAATGGCCGTTGAAAGAGTTTCCGGCGGATCAAGTTTAATCGATGTTCTGGATCGAGTACTCGACAAAGGTATTGTCATTGATGCCTGGGTCCGCATTTCACTGGTCGGTATTGACTTGATTACGGTAGAGGCCCGCGTAGTCGTCGCGTCCATTGATACCTATCTCAAGTATGCTGACGCTGTAGGTCTCACAGGTCTCGTTTCCCGCCCGACATTGGGTGAAGGCGCCGCTGAAGGCGAAGAAGGAGAACTGGGTGAAGTCAGGCCACGGCCACGTACACCCCGCCGGCGGCGGTAAGGCCTGGACTTGGGGACACGCATGGCTACGGCCGAAATCCGGTTACAACCGGCTCGTATGAATGGACGGCGTACAACCCAGCCTCGCCGTCCTGCCGTTCTTCGTCTGTTGCAGGCGGAACGCTCGGAAGAAATCTTTCCGCTGCTGCTGGAAGAGATTATCGCACTGGGCAATCCGCGCGCGCTCGTTGTTGATGTGAATCTTGACAGTGGAGAAATCACACCGGCGGCGGCGCTGAAATGGCCTCGCGGGCAGATGGAGAATTTCACCAGCGCGCTATGGATGCAGGACCATCCTCTTACCGGCATCTTGCATTCGGTGCAGCCTGAAGTGCTGGAAAAAAGCACCCTCCACAACCGCCCCATTTACGTTCATCCCATTCTTTATTCCAACCGCAATCTTTGCTGGGAAGCTGACCGCATCCGCACTTCAAGCTGTCTGGCGGTGCAGAACTCGCGCCGGGAAAAACGTGTCCGCCTTGAAGACCAGGTTTGTTCCACCTGTGAAATGCGTGCCTATGCCGCGGTTGTGGTGGTGGAACTGCCTAAAAATTACACCGGCCAAACGGTAGCCGAGCTAGGTGACTTGATCGATCTGGCCAACCGCTATCTTTCGCGGCTGTTCAAGGTTGAGCATTATTACAACCGAATGCGTGATATGGAAATCACCATCGCGCAAATGGGTACGGTAATGCAGAGCATGGCCGATCCGGTCATTCTCACGGACACGCAGCATCGCGTCATCATGCAGAATAAGGCGGCTGAGCGCTTCTTCCGCGTGCCGGAAGAAATGACTGAAGGCTTGGTGCGCGCGGTTGAATTCAATAACCTGCTTTTTTCAGCAGCGCTCTCTTCCATGCTGGTTTCCGGCAGCGACTCCCATCGTGACCTCACGCTGGTGGATGCCATCGAAGGCGAGGAAATGCTGTTTGAAGCCGTTTCAGCTCCCACTTTTGGGCCGGACGGCATTCAGCTTGGTACCGTAACCGTGATGCGTGATGTGACGGACCTCCGTCGAGCCGACCAGGAATTGCGCCTGAATTATGAGCGGCTGAGCGAGGCCGAAGAAGTTGTCCGGCAGGACCGCGACCGCCTGAACCTGATCATTGAAAACGTCGGCGATCCAATTGTGGTCTGTGACGGCAAAGCCAAGATCGTACTGGTAGACCCTCTGGCGCAGGAGCTATTCGGTACGGAAATGGACGTCGTGCGCGATACCGTGCAGTTCCAGAACCAGACCAAGCTCACGGCCTTTATTGACGCATTTACGTCTTCGTTCTCTGATCGTGAAACGGCGCCCCTGCGTTTGTACAATCCCACGCTGCTGCAGGAGATTGATTACGACGCCCGCTCCGGCAAAATCTACGGAGAGCGCGGCCAGGTGGCATATACCGTAACCGTCCTGCGCGATCTCACCGCCCTGCGCAAGGTGGAACAGCTCAAGGTCGAGCGCCGCATGTTGGAAATTGAAAAGTTCGCCGCCACCGGACGCCTGGCCGCCACTATTGCCCATGAGGTCAACAACCCCATGGAAGCCATCAAGAACGCGATTTACCTGCTGGCCAGCGCCATTCCAGACAATGCGGCGCCCGTGTACAACATTCTGAAATCGGAGACGGAGCGTGTGGCGCGTATCGTGCGCCAGATGCTTGGGCTCTATCGCAACACCGAACAGGTCAAGCCGGTCAACGTCAATACGATTATTGAGGACACGCTGTTGCTGCTGAACCGCCAGCTCCAGCGCGCCAATGTGGAAGTCCAGACGCAACTGGACGTACTTCCTGACGCCGTGATTGCCGCCGACCAGATTCGCCAGGTGCTTTCCAACCTGGTCATTAACGCCCGTGACGCCATGCTCAACGGGGGCAAGCTGCGCATACGCAGCCGCCATATCCCCGGTTACGACGACCTGCACGGCTGGGTGCGCATCCTGATCGCCGATACCGGCTCGGGAATTCCGCCGGAAATGATTCGCTCCATTTTTGAGCCCTTCGTCACCACCAAGGGCGAAAGAGGCACTGGGCTGGGGCTGTGGATCGTAAAAGGAATCATCCAAAACCATGCCGGCAAGCTTTCGGTCAAAAGCCGTGTGGGGCACGGCACCACTTTCAAGATTGATTTGCCAGTCGTAAAATTGTGAGTGCTGATCAAAAATACCGCGTGCTGGTGGTGGACGACGAAGCCGCCGTCCTGCTTACCTACCGTCTTATTCTTGAGCGGCAGGGATATGAAGTTGTGGCGTGCGGCACCTCCAGGGCTGCGATTCAAGCCATGGAACAGCAGCGGTTTGATGTGGTTCTGTGCGATTATTCACTGGAAGAGCAACATACGGGGTTTGAAGTAATTTCTGCGGCGCGAAAGATTGACTCCGGCATTCCGGCCGCCCTGCTCACTGGGTATGCTACCAAGGAGACCGCGGATGAAGCTGCCAGCCGGGGCATTGGCGTTATGTTTAAACCCATCGAGATTGAAGAATTTTTGGCGACAACCTCCAACATGTTGAGGAAAAACAATGAGCCCAAGCAAGAAGGCAGGGAAGAAGACAACCGCAGTCCGCAAAGCGACCATTAAGGCTGAGCCGGCCACGGCGGTGCTGGATCTCGTGCCTCCGCACGCGAGCACGAAGGTCGAGCCGCGAAGTGGACAGCAGCAGGAAGGCCGCTATGTTTACGGTGTGATTGAATCGCGCGCACCTGTGGGCTTCGGCCGCAGCAGCATCGGCGGTGTGAATGAAGACGTGTACACGGTCCATTACGGCGATATCGCCGCTGTCGTCAGCCGCACGCCGGTTTTCATCTTTGACCCTACACGCGATAACGCGCTGGCCCATGAGCACGTGATCGAATCGGTGATGAAGAATTACACCATCATTCCCATGAGCTTCGGCACGGTCTTCCGGACGGACGACGATATCCGCGAAGTGCTCAAGAGCATTTACTCTTCACTGAAAGACGTTCTCAAGCAGATGACCGGCAAGCTTGAATTCGGCTTGAAAGTTACCTGGGACCGCGACCGCATCATTGAAGAGCTACAGCGCGAGCATGATGAAATACATCGCTTCCACCAGGAACTAACGCGCAAGCACCTGCAATCCACGTATTTCGCGCGCATGCAGCTGGGTCGCATGATCGACAAGGCCCTGGCCGAGCTGGCCGCGAACTACGTGCGTGAAATTTATGACGGGCTGCGCGCCGTTTGCGTGGCTTCGCGCGACAACAAGCCCATTGGCGACAAGATGATCATGAACGCGGCCTTTCTGCTGGAGCGCGAGCGTGAAGCCGAGTTCGATGCTGCGGTCAATCGCATCGCCAAGAAGTTCGGCGATCGTCTCAACTTCAAATACACGGGTCCGTGGCCGCCGTACAACTTCGTAAACATCCGCCTGAAGTTGGAGCCGAGCGCCACTAACTAACGAGGGAAC
>DASXIL010000829.1:0-4596 GCA_036497985.1 Candidatus Angelobacter sp.
GCATAAGCGTTGGACGTTGCAGCGCTTGACGTGGCGGCTCCCGTAGCCACGCCGGCAGCGTAGGCGTTCGAGGTCGCCGCCGCTTTGTTAGCCGAGGCTACTGCGGCTCCGGCAACAGCACCGACGGCGACACCGGCGGCAACTGCCCCAGCAGCAGCCCAACCCCCGCAGTTGTAGCAGCTTGTTCCGTAAGCGTTGACGACCGTAGGCGGATGGTAGCCGTAGTAGGCGGTGGGTGGATGATAAGCGGAGCCATAGGCTGTCGCGCCATAAGGTGTCGTGTGGACTGCGCCATAGCCTGCTTCGCCTGAAGTGGTGCCTCCGTAGGCATTGGTGTGGCTGGTTCCGCCGCCGTATGCGTGTGACGTACCGCCCCCGTAGGCATTCGTGTGGCTCGTACCCTCTCCATACGCGTGCGACGAACCGCCGCCGAACGCATTCGTGTGGCTCGTGGACCCATAGCTATGGGACGTGCTGCCACCCCACCGGTTGGCGTGTCCGTAAGCGAACCCGCTCTGACAACTGAACACCGCGAAGATCAAACCTGTCGAGACTGCGGCAATATTTCTCATGGCTTTCATCGGCTCCTTACTGGGATTTAGGCGGCTTGCCTTTGGTGGTTGGCCGGGCCCCCGGAGAGGGCGCGGGGTTGGGGTGGGAGAACGGTATCCGCTTCGCGCTTTGGGCGTTTGCGGAGCCGAAGGTCTCGGGTGGTACGGCAGGATCCAATTGCCAGTTGGAAAATATCAAATTGTGGCGCAGCTGCAGCGGATCGTCGAGGTAGACTGCATGGATCAGTCGAGGAAGCTTGTCTTCAGCGCCAAGCCAGATCTGCGCGAACACGCCGTCACCGACGAACGCCACGATGTCCGTTGTCGTATCACCGACCAACTGGGATTTCCCGATGTAATAAGCGAGTTGCATTCCCGGCGCGGCATCGCCGTAAGGATCGGCAACGATCAAATCAGTATAGGGAAAATAGATCGCGGCGGATTCGTAGGCCGCCTTCAATGCGGCATCGATGGTGGGCGGCGCTTCGGCGATTGCAACCAGGTTCTCCGCCGGCGCGAAGGCCATCATGATTTTGCCGTCGTAATAGAACTCGGAAGGGGGACCATCGGCGGAACTGATCACTCGCAGCTTGTCGGGCCGCTGCAGAATGAGTTCGGTTTTCGTCCCGTAAACAACGGGATGGCCCTGACGGCTGGGACTTTCGAAGGACTCCACAGCAGTGAACGCCATCGTGTGGGCCGCGGCGAGGCGGCTGCTCATTGCCTTAAGAAGCTCAACCGCTTTCGGCTCAAGGTCAGGCCTTGTCTCAGTGGTGGCCGTTACCTTGCGCGCCGTTGCTTTCGTTTGTGCTGACGCCGCGCTAACCAGCAGCACGCCAAGAACAAACAGCGGTACCTGGATCAGAAACTTTTGTCGAATCATCATTTACACCTTTCCTGGTCACGTCGCAAATTCACGGGACCATGTCGCAGTCGAACATTTTGTTCACAACAGGAACAGCCACCTGATTCATGAACGCGGCGCGCACTTCTGAGTCATTGCGCAGCATTTGTATGATCTCCCGCTCCCGGGCGGACTTCGGCTGGCTCTTCTGGTTCCATAACTGTTCGCATGTGGCCTGTTGGTACTTCACGACGACAGTGCTGGCCACAAGGTCCAGCATGGGAAATTGACTGCCGGCGCTGCTCGGCGCGACCTGTTGCCCGGGGGCCGCCACTACGCGTTGCGCCTGTGTTGGTTGACGTGCGGCCGGGATAACCTGCGCCTGTGCGGGCAGCGGGGCTGCAGGATTGATCTGGTAATTGGAATTCTGAACTACTACCTGGATCTTCTTCTCGGGGGCATCGAGCACGATGTTGGATGGGTAACTGATTCCGGAAGGCAGGAAAGCAAAAGTTACGTTCATTGAAACCGCATCCTTGGGCGAGTCCATGTACGACTGCACGGTAATCTTTTGCATCGCATTGCTGCCGGAATCGACGTTCAGACTGAGCAGATCGCCCGGCTTGAGATAACTGTGGAGGTCCAACCGAGCCGTACCGGGTCCGGCGGGACTTAGGGAGAGATTGCCGGCCGCTTCGGTAGCCTGAATGCGTTGTGAATCCGGCGGCACATACTGATGCACCAAAGCCGCGACACCTTGCATGTAGTCGGTGAGTTCTTCCTTCTTTCTTTCCTTGATCCTCCCCCTGACTCTGCCGTCTGGTTCCTGCGGGGCAGGCGCACTGATCTGCTGCTTCTGGACTGATCCATCGGGCCCATAGAAGCACTGCTTTTGAACCCGGGATTTTTCCTCGCCTTTCAGGCTGATGATGGTCGTTTCAAGCCATTGGTACTGATGCAGCGCCTGCTGATTCCGGGCCAACGCCTGTTTAAAGGCCGCTACTTTCTCTTGCTGGGCGCCAAGTTGTGACAGGGCAAAAAGCAGTGACACAACCAGGAAACACAGACTCCACACCTGGCTTTTCATCTTGCGGTTCATTGGGATATTTCCTTCCGGCACGATCGTGCACATCTCCGAGCTCTCGAACAATTGCGCAGCATTAGATGCTACGCTGTGGCTGCAATTGAAGCACTGGATTCCGAGAATCACGGGATCATGTCGCACTCGAACATTTTGTTGGCAACAGGAGCGGCCACCTGGTTTATGAACGCGGCGCGCATCTGCGGATCACTGCGCAACATTTGTATGACTTCCTGTTCTTTGGCAGACTTGGGCTGATTCTTCTGGTTCCATAACTGCTCACAGGTTGCCTGTTGATATTTCTGGATCACCTTTTGAGCGACCATGTCCAGGACCGGGTACTGCGCGCCACCAACGCTCAGGTAGAGCAGGCACAGCAATCCCGCGGAAACAAACGAACGCTTGTACATAGTCTTTCCCCTATTTGTGTTAAAGCGGGGTTTTCCGCTGATGATCTACCTTTTAAAAACTAAACACCCCGGAGATCATCAAGACGTGCCCCTCGCGCGTGTTGTACGCGCCCAGTTCCCAGAACGCACTGGTGCCAATGCTCAGCTTCTTGCCGGGCACGAGCACATTGACGGTAAAGCCCACGGCATTCACTCCATAGCGGGAGCCGGCCACCGCGGGAGGGACGCCGCTGGAATTCGACGTCTGCCACTGTCCATACCCGATCACTCCCGTTTGCAGCAGGTATGTCTTCTCTTTACCTTTAGTCAGCGGCAGGACCTGCAGAAGGGAGTAGTCAAAAGAGTCATTCTGACCCGGAGTGATGTTTGTTCCCGGCTGCTGCCGGCTCCAGGAGTAGATGTTGAATGCATTAAGACTGGTCGCTTTGTTTGCTGTCAGGTAGATCGTTGCGCTTGCCTGATAAGCGTTGGTCCAGTAACCGACGCCGACGTTGTTCGTGGCGCCGGCAGTATACCGCCCGGTAGGAGCAAAGAACGCATAACCAGTCTGGATATCCAGGCGATGCAGATGCCAGCCGATCTGGGCCGGCACAAAATAGGTGTCGGCGATTCCGCCACCACCGCCCGAAATCGCCCTGCCAGATGCAAAAAGACTAGCAGCAAGGCTGCCGTTGGCAATGGGCACGTCCGCCATGGATTCGAGATAACCACCGAGAATCTTCGGCTTGTAGACATACATGAACACGTTGTTGTCTACCAGGATGGCGAACTGGCCGGTTACCGGAAGTCCCTGTCCATTCGGGCCTTTGAGGCGGCTGGAGGAACTGTAGTAGAACAGGTTCGCGTAGGTAAGCCCAGGCTCCGGCATCACGCCCGAGTTGTTCGCGCTCAGCCCTGACAGGTATTGGCCACGCTGCTGCGCGCATGCTGGAACCGCCATGAGCACAACGATCAATGCTAAAGTCTTGCTCGACATTTCTATCCTTCCCTTTGGTCGCCACCGCCCTGGCTGTCGTACCCCGGGCAATCACTTCTTGTTAGGCGGAAAGTTCTTCAGGATCTTTGCGATGGACTTTTGCATCTTTTCCTGATTTTTTTGCGCGTTGCCACCGGGATCGATTGTCTTGCTGCCCTCGCCGCGCCAAACCAGATTTTTCGTCGCGGGATCAAAGAAGTCGATCCCGAGTGTCCCGATGCTGATGGTGGAGCTGGTTGCTTGTCCAACGCCGCCGAAGCGCAAGCCGCCCCCGCCCCAGGCATCCCACTGTCTTTCCTTGTCAACGCTGATCTGGTAGCCAACCTGAATATCTGGATTACTGGTTGCGGGTGTTAATCCTTTGGCCGCCAGTTGGGCGCCGATGTCTTCCTTGATCTGCCGGTCAACCAGTTGATCGGGATGCAATGTGGAAAGAGCTACCCATTGATATGTATGGTATTTGGCAAAGTTGACGCCAGGGTCAAAGTTGTATTTCACGTCCTGCGCCAGCGCTATCGCGCTCATGGAGAGCAACGCCGGCACGATCACTTGTAAGCGTATTGTCATTGCTTGAGTCTTCTTTCTAGTTTCTCGTCGGCGCGTTCCTTCGACGCTCCGATTCGGAACTGTCAGCGGGCTGTGGGCCGTCCGTGGCTTAGGCCCTTCGTGGAGGTGGAGAAAATAGAAGATGCTGCGTGCTTTCGTCAGGATTTAAAAAATTTTGGAATTTATTC
>DASXIL010000830.1:0-6977 GCA_036497985.1 Candidatus Angelobacter sp.
TCGACATATGTCCTAGAATGGTGGCTGGTATTCCGGCAAGAATTGAAAAGCATAAAAGGGACAGGATACCGAAGATCAGGCTTGCCGTGGCTTTACCGTCGGTCTGCTGGTCAGAAGGCGGTTGTTGGTAACCGTGAAATGGTTGTGCTTGCGGCGGATACTGCGGTGATTGTTGCGATGAAACCGGAGGCGCATTCAGCCAGGCGGATGTAGAAGCCGGGTTGGGCGCACTGGGCTGTTGTGAAGGTGGCGGAGGCGGAGGCGCCGCCTGCACCGGCGTTGCGCATTGCGGACAAACTGTGGCATCTTCGGGCATGGAAGCCCCACACTTAAAACAAAACATTCACACCTCACTCGGCTTCCGCCCGTGGTTGATTGGAATTTGGGGTTCCGCAGTCGGAAAAGTACTTCATTCAAATTGAAAAGGCAATCATTTCGCGACGAAGGGGAACCTGCTTTGTAAGGATCAATGGCTTGCGCCCGATTTTCGAGCAAGGCGTTTGAGCGCCGCTTCAGCGGCAAAGTATCCGCACATGCCATGCACACCGGCTGCAGGAGGTGTGGATGAAGAGCATAGGAAGACGCCATCCAGGGCCGTGCGGTAGAGGCTGGCCGTTGGCCGCAGGAACATCTGGCTTAAATACGCCGCCCCGCCGGTGATGTCACCGCCAATTAGGTTGGGATTGTGCCGCTCAAACTCCGCCGGTCCCATCACAGAGCGCGCGGCAATGCAATCCTTGAAACCGGGAGCAAACCGCTCCACCTGCTTTTCAATCGCCTCCGTCGCATTGCCGGTGAAGCCATTGGGCACATGGCAGTAAGCCCACGCCGTATGCTTCCCTGCCGGTGCGCGAGATGGATCAAACAAACTGGCCTGCGTGAACAAGACGTAAGGACGATCAGAAACTTTTCCCTGCCATGGCTGCCGTTCAGAATCGGCGATTTCATCCAGCGTTCCTCCCAGATGAACGGTCCCGGCTTGCGCGCATTCAGCGGCGCGCCATGGGACGGGCTGATGCAAAGCCCAGTCCAGCTTGTAAACACCCGGGCCATATTTAAAGTGCTCCAGGCTTCGCCGGTACGAACCCGGTAATTTCGCGCCGGCCATGCAGATCAGCTGCCGCGGCGTCACGTCCAGCAGGATCGCGCGTACTGGCGGCAACTGCTCCAGCGATTCCACATAACAATTCGTCAGCACCTGGCCGCCCAGCGATTCCAGGTATTTGACCAGCGCGGCGGTGAGTTGCTGCGAACCTCCTCGCGCAAATGGCCATCCGGCGGCATGGCCCGCGACGGCCAATATCAGCGACGACGCCGAGGTAGTGAGTTTTTCCAGCGGCAGGACGGAATGTGCCGCCAATCCGGCAAACAACGCGCGCCCGCGATCGGTCTTGAAATACGCACGCGCCAATGACGTTGCCGGACGGATCGCCCGCAGGCCAAACTTGGTAAAGAAGACTGGATGCTTTGGAATCCCCGGTGGCGCAAACACGTCCTGCAAAAGGTCCTGCCAGCGCGCCACCAAATCCCCCATCAGCCGCCGATAACCATCGCCATCCGCGCCAAGAGCCCGCGCGGTCTCATCCATCGAGTGGTGCAGCATTACGGCCGAGCCGTCGTCGAGAGGATGAGCCAGTGGCGCTGGCGGAAACGCCCACTCGAGTCCGTACTTATCTAGCGGCAGCTCGCGCAAGAAAGGCGAGCACGCAACCATGGCGTAGATAGTCGAACAAATATCGTGGACAAAACCGGGCAGAGTCAGCTGCGCCGATCGCACGCCTCCACCGGGAGTGTCAGCGCCTTCCAACACTACAACCCGCTTGCCGGTCTGGGCCAGACGAATCGCCGCCGCCAGCCCGTTAGGTCCCGAGCCTACAACAATGGCATCGCAATCCGGTATTTCCAGTTTGGCAAGCTTATCTGGCACGAGGTAAGGATAAATCAACGCATCGGCGGGAACCCGCGTGACCAACAGTTATGACAGGCAGACAAACAGTAAAAGGTAAGGTGGGAGGGCTCTCCCTTACCGCTTCACCCGGAGCTTCCGCGTCACGGATTTTCCGTTGCGCGTGGCCTGTACCATCACCGCGCCGCGATTCAGCACATCTTCGGTCAGTGCGATTGAAAGCGCCGCCGAGCCGGAATCATCGGCTACGCCCCGCGCCAATTCCAACCCGTCTGAGGCGATCACGCCGCGCACCACGATCTCCGCTCCGCTGGCGGGTTTGCCTGAATCGAGCACTTGGAAACTTACCGGAAGATCAGAAGCATCGGCCACCGCTGCCGGAGTTTTCCATTGCAAAGAAAGCCCTGATCCGCCAATGTCCTGCACTTCCGCGCCGCTGCCCAGCACGGAACTCATCTGCCCTTGCTGGATTGCATCGATCACCGTCTTATGCTGCGTCTTCAGCAATTCATGCATGGCTTCCGTGGAGAAGCCCGGATGCGATATCTCATGCGCGTAAGAAAACGCCTGCTTGCCCACGCATTGCCCTTTCACAAATACCAGCGTCTGCAGCAAAAGATCGTTTTGCCGAGCTTCACTCTGCACGTGGTAGACCACGTCTGCCAGCTTTACGTCAGTGTTAAACCCAAAAATTGTCATAGAAAATTGAAGAAAGACCATCCAAAATATCGCCGGCAGGTAGGCAATTTCCACCGCCTGCCAGCCGCCATTTAAAAATCACTAACTCCGTTCAAAGTCAAGGCCTTGACAGTGCTGCGAATGGAAATTACATTCGAATGTTTGGCAGATTGCGTTGCTCTTTCTGTACAGGCCCTTCATGCCGGAGAACAGTTACTTCGCTCATTATATTCCGTTGCTGTTTCAGGTGATCGTTGCCATTGCCCTGGCCACGGTCATGGTTACTCTTTCTCATCTGCTGGGTAAGCACAAATGGTCGCGTGCCAAAAACACCGCTTATGAATGCGGTATTGAACCCACGGGTGACGCGCAGCAACGCTTCAGCGTCAAGTTCTACCTGGTCGGCATGCTCTTTATCTTGTTTGACGTGGAAGCGGTCTTCCTTTATCCCTGGGCCATAATCGCCCGCGAACTCAAGATGTTTGGCTTCTGGGAGATGATGATTTATATCGGGCTGGTGCTGGTCGGCTTCTTCTATATATGGAAGAAAGGCATTCTGGACTGGAACGCCTCTGAGAGGAGTGGTAACTGATGCCACTCTCGCCCGCCATTACAGATATTGAACAGCTCAAAGACCGCCCGGTTGTAGCCGACCTGCTGGCGTGGCGCGCTGACGCCGTTACAGGCGCGCGCTTTGATCGTAATGAGCTGACTATTTACATTGCCCGTGAAGCCATTCGCGAAGCCTGCGCCCGGCTGAAAGCCCAGGGATTGACCGACTTCATGTCTGACCTTACCTGCGCAGACTTTTACCCGCGTGAACCGCGCTTTGAAGTCGCCTATCATCTGCTGTCGATGAAGCGCAAAGAGCGGGTTCGGCTGAAAATCCGGTTATCCGGCGACGAGCCCTCTGTGGAATCAATCATCTCGGTCTGGCCTTCGGTCAATTTCTTTGAGCGCGAGCTCTTCGATCTTTTCGGCATCCGTTTTCTTGGCCATCCCTACCTGCGCCGCATCATGATGCCGGAAGACTGGGAAGGCCATCCCCTGCGCAAGGATTATCCGGTGGAGGGCTACCGTTAATGGGCCACTTGAACGCCAATCCAGTGCTGGACGCAACTGAAGACAAGACAATGATCCTGAACATGGGTCCGCAGCACCCATCCACGCACGGCGTGTTGCGTCTGTTGCTGGAGATTGACGGCGAAACCATTGTCCGCATGATGCCGGACATCGGCTTTCTCCACACCGGAATTGAAAAAACCTGCGAAGCCAAGTTTTACCAGCAGATCGTCCCGCTCACTGACCGCATTGACTACCTCTGCCCCATGGTCAACAACCTTTGCTATGTAATGGCCGTGGAGAAACTGCTGGGGCTGGAAATTCCGCCGCGCGCGCAGTGGATGCGCGTGATGCTGGCCGAACTCCAGCGTATCAGCTCGCACCTTGTCTGGCTGGGTACGCACGCCTTGGACCTTGGCGCCATGTCGGTCTTCCTCTACTGCTTCCGCGAACGCGAGGATCTGCTGCGCATTTATGAGATGGTAAGCGGCCAGCGCATGATGACGTCATACTTCCGCATCGGCGGGCTGGCGCTCGATCCTCCGCTCGGCTTCTTTGAGAAGGTAAAAAAATTCCTCGACCGCTTTCCCGAAAAGGTCGATGAGTACGAGAACTTGCTCACGGGCAACCGCATCTTCATCAATCGCTTGAAGGATGTCGCAAAAGTCTCTGGTGAAGATGCAATTGCATTTGGCCTTACCGGCCCGTCGCTTCGCGCGAGTGGAATTGATTTCGATATCCGCCGCGACATGCCTTACTGCGGTTACGAGAACTTCAAATTCAAAGTCCCGATCCGCCAGGATGGCGACGTCTGGGCACGTTACGTCTGCCGCGTTGAAGAGCTGCGCCAGTCACGTGAGATCGCAAAACAGGCCCTTGAAGGCATGCCGTCCGGCCCAACCAAAGCTGAGGCCCCAAAGATCGTTTTGCCTGACCGTGAAAAGATGAAGACCCAAATGGAAGCCCTCATCTATCACTTTAAGATTGTCACGGAAGGCTTTTCGGTTCCAGCCGGTGAGGTTTACCACGCAATTGAATCCCCGCGCGGCGAAATGGGCTATTACATTGTGAGCGACGGCACCGCCAAACCATTGCGCGTACACATGCGGTCACCTTCATACGCCAATCTTCAAGCTTTGCCTCAGATGTGTGAAGGGCGGCTGATCGCCGACGTCGTTGCGGCCATTGGCAGTATTGATATTGTGCTGGGAGAGATTGATCGGTAATTCAAGGATTTGGTAATTGCGTAATTTGGTAATTTGGTAATTGTGAGCAGCCCGGAAGAGATTCGTGACAGAACGAAGAAGTTTGCGATTCGAATTGTACGGCTATTTCGGGCTCTTCCGAGGACAACCGATGCGCAAGTGATGGGCAAGCAGTTGCTTCGAAGCGGAACTTCAGTAGCGGCAAATTACAGAGCAGTATGCAGAGCGCGATCGACAGCCGAATTTATTGCAAGAATCGGGATTGTAGCTGAAGAAGCGGATGAGAGTGTGCTTTGGATCGAGTTGTTGGAGGAGACGGAAACGCTCAGTAGTGAAAAACTGCGGGACATCAAGAGAGAGGCGCGTGAATTGGCGGCGATCTTTTCCGCGTCACAGAAAACGGCCAAGGGTAACAAATGAAATTACCCAATTACCAAATTACTAAATTACCAAATCAACGAAGAGCTTCATGGCCCCAATAAGCGAAAAACTCGATCAGTTCTTCACGGAGAAAATGAAGGAGTATCCCACCAAGCGCGGATTCCTGGTTCCCATGCTGCTCTATACGCAGGACGAACTGGGCTATCTGAGCGATGAAGCGATTGTGCATCTGGCAACGAAGACGGAACTCACCGAACTCGAAGTCCGCAACGTGATCAGCTATTACTCCCTGCTGCACACCAAGCCGATGGGCAAGTATCACGTCCAGGTTTGCACCAACATCAGTTGCATGCTGCGCGGCGGAGAAGAAATTCTGGACCATTGCAAAACCAAGCTGGGCATCGGCCACAAACAGACCACCGCCGACGGGACATTTTCTTTAGAAGAAGTCGAGTGCATCGGGGCCTGTAGCTGGGCCCCGGCGATCCAGGTGAACTATGACTTCCACGAGAATTTGACGCCGGAGAAGACAGACAAAGTTTTGGAGCAATACAGAAACAAAGCCAGGCGATAAAGCTGGAGCGGCTCACGCCAGACGCTTCAGGGTGAGAAAAAGTTTTGACCATGAATGCACAGCGCCGTAGGCGCGGCACGAGGTTAGCCCAGCCTGAGGCGAGCGAATGCGAAGCCGTAAGGCTGGGTAGACGTAAAAACAAATTGAGCCCGGAGGGGCGACACAAGACTAAGGCTAATGGCAGATTTGACATCACATCCGGATGAAATAAAAGTTGTTTCGAAGCGTTTTGGCAAGGGCGCGGCGGACATCGAGCAATACTTGAAGCTTGATGGCTACAAGGCCGTGCAAAAAGCCCTGACCATGTCGCCCGACGACATCATCAATGAGGTAAAAGCTTCCAACCTGCGCGGACGTGGTGGCGCCGGCTTCCCTACCGGCATGAAGTGGAGCTTTGTTCCCAAGGACACCACCAAAGCCAAATACATCCTCGTCAACGGTGACGAAAGCGAGCCCGGCACCTGCAAAGACCGTCCGATCCTGGAGCATGATCCTCACGCCGTGATTGAAGGCGTGATTATTGCCGGCTTGGCCGTAGGCGCGAAGATCGGGTTTGTTTACATTCGCGGCGAGTACCGCTACCTGGTCGACATCATGCGCAAGGCCATTGCCGACGCATACGCCAAGGGCTATCTGGGCAAAAATATCTTCGGCAGCGGCAAAGAGTTTGACGTTCGCTGGCACACTGGCGCGGGCGCGTATGAAGTTGGTGAAGAGTCCGCACTGATGGAATCGCTGGAAGGCAAGCGCGGCATTCCCCGAATCCGTCCGCCGTTCCCTGCTGTGGTAGGACTCTGGGGCGGCCCCACGGTCATTAATAACGTGGAGACTCTGGCCTCCGTTCCGCACATTATTCTTATGGGTGGCCAGAAGTTCGCTGACTTCGGTCCACCGAAAAACGGTGGCACGCGCCTCTTCTGCCTGAGCGGACACATCAACAAGCCCGGCGTCTATGAACTCCCTCTCGGCTATCCGCTGAAAAAAATGATCTATGAAGTTGGCGGCGGTATCCACAACGGAAGCAAGTTGAAAGCCGTAGTCCCCGGCGGATCTTCCACGTTTGTCCTGACCGCGGAAGAAGCCGAGCAGATGAACATGGATTTTGACTCCTTCGGCAAGCGCGGCGAATTTTTGGGTTCCGGCGGCGTCGTGATCCTTGACGACCAGACCT
>DASXIL010000831.1:0-5269 GCA_036497985.1 Candidatus Angelobacter sp.
CACTGTTACTAGTGCCAGTTCCGAACTTCGGCTCTGGGTTTCTAGACTCATCTTGCGTAAGGGACGCAGGTGTATTCAGTGACGCATGAAGGATTCAAACACCAATCCTGTTTGGTTCGTGCTCACCCGGCATTGGCTCAGCCTTGCAGGAGTGGCGCTGGTGACGAGCGCCGGCATCTCATGGCTTTTTGTGTGGCCACTGCATACTCGCAGCCACGCCGGGAATCCCTATGCGGGAATCGTCCTCTTCCTGCTCCTTCCCATGGTTTTCTTTACTGGGTTGGCGCTGATTCCGATCGGCGTATTTCTGAGCAAACGGCGCATTCGAGAAGGAATTGCAGGAGAAACCTTCGATCGCAAGGCGGCTCTGCGGAGACTGGGCTGGTTTATCGCCATTACAACTCTGGCAAATGTGATCATCGGAACACAATTTACCTACGGCGCAATCAAGCATATGGAGACGCAGCAATTCTGTGGGGCGACATGCCACACCATGAAACCTGAACTTTCCGCATATGAGAATTCGCCTCACTCCAGACTGGAATGTGTGGAGTGTCATGTTGCTCCGGGGGCCGGCGGCTGGATCAAGAGCAAGGCCTCAGGAATTCGCCAGCTTGTGGAGATGACGCTGAACACGTATCCACGACCGATACCTCCGGCGCTGGAGAGCAACAGTCTGGTGCCTTCGAGCGAAACATGCGAGAACTGCCACTGGCCGCAGAAATCCAGCGGCGTGAGCCTGCGGGTGCTCAACGCGTATGCGGAGGATGAAACCAACACGCGCTCGGAAACGGTCCTGCTCATGCTCGTTGGAGGCAACAAGTTCTCCGGTATTCATGGCGCTCATCTCGGTCCGGGGATCCATATTCGGTTTGCAGCGGCTGACCCTGCGAGGCAAACCATCCCCTGGGTTGAAGTCCGGAACCGAACAACGGGCGCTGTCCGGACTTATAGCGTGGACGCAGCGGAAGACGCGGCAAAAGGGCTTCCAACCTATGAAATGCAGTGCGTTGATTGCCACAATCGCCCCACCCACACTTTCGATTTGCCTGGGCACGCGGTGGACCAGGTCCTTGCCCGCGGAGATGTATCTTCCACGCTGCCATATATCAAGAAAAAAGCCGTAGAACTTCTACAGGCAAATTACCGCACAAGCCAGGAAGCGGCCACGCTCTTGCCGGACCAGCTGGTGAAGTTCTATCAGCAGCACTATCCGGCCATCTACGCGCAACGGCCTCAAGATGTTCAGAACGCGGCCAAAGCAATTCTCGCAATCTATAACCGCAACGTGTTTCCTGAGATGAAAGTTGTCTGGGGCACGTATCCAAACAATTTGGGACACTCGGATTTTCCGGGATGTTTTCGCTGTCACGATGGTTCGCACACAACGCAAGACGGCAAGACCATTTCTCAGGACTGCAATCTTTGTCACCAATCATTGCCGACCGAGGCAGCACCTCCTGAAATCCTGAAAACACTTCGAATCGAGCAGCGGATTGCTCAGAAGATGTAGCTCTGCAGGAACTGCAGACGATGCAGAGAACAAACGAGGACTTAGTTGAACAAACCAAGGAGATGATAAATGAAAGGCAAATTGGTAGTAATCGCATCCTTCCTGATAATCGCATCGGCAGTGGGTTGGTCGGCAGACGACGGAGCGGCCCTCTATAAGAAAAAATGCGCAGCTTGCCACGGCGCAACCGGCGAAGGCAAGCCTGCCGTAAAGGCCCCCGCGCTACAGGGAACGTCATGGGAAATCGACAAGATTGTAGAACACATCACCAAAGGCGAGGCTAGCAGCAAACCGCCGCACAAAAAGGGAATCCCTGGTCTGACTGAAGAGCAAGCCAAGGCCATTGCGGAATATGTGAAGACCCTTAAATAGCGTGGCCTTCCCTCATACATACCCCTCCCTTGCCCGGCAATCGTGTTGGCAAGGCAAGAACAAGAACGCCAGTGCGAAACGAGGAACCGGAATGTGAAATTGGACAAACCATATAGACAAGTTGTGGGACCAATCCTGACGATCCTGTGGTTGTTTCTGCTCCGGCCGGCGTTTTTAGGCGGACAAGAGCAACAGAACGTGAGCGCTGGCAAGCAGACAGAACAATACGTCGGCAGTGACACTTGCAAGACATGTCATGAGGCGGTGTATGAAAAAAGCTTTGAGAACACTCCGCATTTCAAAACTACGCTGGGAAATGGCCACGGCTGCGAATCATGCCACGGCCCGGGACAAGCGCATGTGGAAGGCGGAGGAGACGTTACCAAGATCATCAGCTTCAAAAATCTTTCACGCCAGGAAACCAATGCCCGGTGCCTCAGTTGCCATGGCACAGAGCACAAACAGCGGCATTTCTCCAGTTCCTCCCACGCCAGCAATGATGTTGGTTGTCTTGATTGTCATTCGCCGCACCACGCTAAAGCTCCCCAGTACCTCCTGATCCAAAAACAACCTGAACAATGCTACAGCTGTCACACTACAGCGAAATCCGATTTTGCCAAGCCTTACCATCACCGTGTAAATGAAGGCCTGATTCACTGCAGCGACTGCCATAACGTGCATGGCACCACAACTCTGCGGCAGGTTAAGACCTTGCCGAGCGGAGACGCCGTCTGCGCCAAGTGCCACGCAAATACCCGAGGACCATTTGTATACGAGCATGTGCCGGTCAAAACGGAAGGGTGCAGTAGCTGTCACACGCCCCATGGTTCCACAAACCCGCGCCTGCTTCGGGTCAGCCAGGTCAATCTGTTGTGCCTGCAATGCCACACGTTCCCCACGCAGGGACCCAATGGGCCAACGCATAACCAGGCAGCCAAGTATCAGGCGTGCACAATGTGTCACACGGCCATCCACGGCTCGAATTCCAGCAATGTGTTTTTCAGATGACAGTGTTTACGGTTCTCCCGGCTGACACCTGGGTAGGCCGCGCTGAACAACAGGAGAGCAAAGATATGACGCCGAAATTGTACAGGTTACTTTCACTTTTGGTGCTCAGCGTGCTTTTACAATGCGCAGTGTTGTCCCAGTCAACGGGAAACAATAGCGGTCAAACCCAACAGCAGCCTTCGTCTGGAAATTCTCCGAATGCGCAGACAGGGAATGCTCCAGGTCAAGATCAGAACCAGCAGAAGGAAGCAGAAAAGAACCCAGAGCAGAATCAGGACCAGAATACGAATGGGCCGGAGGGGATAGAAAGCGGGAACTACCTGATTCACCAATCCATTGAGATCGGATATCGCGGAACGGACGTAACTGGCAGCCAGGCGATGTACAACACGCTCGTGGATTTGCCCAGTGGCCCACGGCTGCTCGAGCAAACGCTCACCATGCAATCGCCAAGCCACAGCGGAATACTGTTTGACAATCTTTTTGTCAGCAGCTTTGGATGGGGAGGCGATCCGAATAACGCATTCAACGCGCGGATTGATAAAGGCAAATTGTACGACTTCAGGGCCATGTTCCGGGCAGACCATAATGATTTCAACTATGACCTGCTGGCCAACCCGTTGAATCCACCGACTTCAAACCCGAGCATTCCGGTGACCTCTTCTCCTCATGCATTTTCCACCCGCCGGCGGATGTACGATTATGACCTTACTGTTCTACCTCAATCCAACATTACTTTTCGCATGGGATACTCGCGCAACAATATGACAGGCCCTTCATTTTCCAGTGTCCATGAAGGAACTGATGCATTGCTCGCCCAACTGTGGAACACCACTTTGAATACTTATCGCTTTGGGGCAGATTTCAAAATCCTGCCGCGAACCGTGATCAGCTATGACCAGACCCTTGATTATTACAAAGGAGATACAAGCTGGCAGCTGGCCCCATTTTCCCCGGCATTCGTGCCCGGAGCCCCCGGAAGCGTGGACCTTGGGCTTCCGATCGACACGGGAAACAAGAATCCCTGTGCAGCCACGCCACCCACGGCAAGCCTGATTGATTCGACCGGAACACTGACCAATCTTGCCTGCAACGGTTTTTTCAACTACATCCGCGCGGACCATATTCGTACATCCACGCCGACAGAACGTTTGAGCTTGCACAGCAATTATTTTTCCAGGCTCGAATTGAACGCGTCGTATGCATATAGCAATGCGGATATGACGGCGCCGGTCAATGAGTTCTTTAACGGTCTTAGCTCGCGTGGACGCACACGGCAGACCACCGTTGTGGGTCCAGGAGAAGCAAACCAGATTTCGAATGTGGCAGACTTCACCGCCACGGGCCACATTTCGCAGCACTTCCGTGTTGTTGAGACCTTTCGCTTCTGGGCATATCGCATTCCTTCTGCCTTCACTTCCGTTGAAACCGACCTGAACGTGCCGGGAAGCGGGACGTGCGCTCCTCCGAGTTTCTCATTGTTGACTCCAATCACCGCAACAACACCGAATCTGACCGATACGGCTGACCAGTTGTCATTCAACCAGAATTGGTGGCGGAACCAGGCGGACCTTGTCTGGGACGCTTCAAAGCATTTTGGAGGACGGATCGGTTTCCGTTATGGCGATAGGGTGTTTCATCGCTTTCTCAACTTCACGGGAGATGAAGACCGCACTGTCATTCACGAATACACGCCATTGGTCGCGTTCTGGGCAAGACCCATGCATTCTTTGCGTTTGAATTTTGACTGGGAGAATACCAGTAATGACGAAACGATCGTCCGTATAGCGCCACGTAAAGAAAACCGTTATCGCGTCCAGGTCAACTACACGCCGGGGGCCTGGCTGGTGGTGGGAGGATCTGTCAATCTTTGGCAGGCTTCCAATGACGATCCGCTAGTAAATTATCGGGCGCACAATCGAAATTATGGATTCACTGCAACTGTGACACGCTGGAAACGATTAGGCTTTGATTTTGCCTATAACTACAGTAATTATCTGCAAGCCTCTTTCGTTTGCTTTAACAGCTCTGATACCACCAATCCCGTGGTAGCCGGCGCCGGCAGCTGCACTGCAAATGGCTTTAATGACAGCGACAACAATCTGCTGATCGATGGGCGATATACAAACAACACCCACTATGCCTTGGGATTAGTGACGATGAAACCGGAGCCACGGCTCACTCTCCAGGCGGGCTACAGCATTAACAGCGTGGGTGGGCAAGCGCCACTGCTGAACAGTCTTCAGCCCTTCGGGCCTCTTCAGTATAACTACCACCAGCCTCTGGCGAATGTCGCATTGGATCTCGGCCATAACTTAACGGGAAAGGCAGCATGGAATTATTATCAGTACGGTGAAAAATCTTTTGTGGGACCTA